>DAIPZW010000101.1:0-1428 GCA_036781965.1 Bacteroidales bacterium | reverse complement strand
TTTATTTTTGAAGAGCGAGCACTCTCAACGGCAAGTTCTACATCCAAGCTTGACAGCTGAATACTTTTCCATAAAGTAGGCACAATAATAGGCCAATTAAGATTTCCTCCCGCTGTCCAAGTATTATCTTTTCCTACTTCTATATCCATTTTTTGTCCTCCCATTTCCATAGACATAACCTGTTTCTTTACAGATCTACTGTATTGTCCTACAGCATCTATTTGAGGATAAAGAGAAGATTGAGTAGATTTCTTTTCATGTTTTTTCTTTTCAATCTCCAAATCAGCTACTTTTACGGTTGGGTTTTCATTCAACGCAATTTCAAGAGCCAAATCAAGAGTAAGTTCAATAGGAGTGTTGGACACACTTGCCTGTTGTTGTTCTTGAGCCATCCCCAAAAGAGGAAGACACAATGCAACAAGAGTCATACTCATCTTTTTGCCTAACTTTAATTTCATAATTCGTTTGATTTTAATATTTATTGTTTTTGTTTCTAATCTCTTGTTCTATGTTTACAATAGCTTCATCAATGACTTTTATTCCTTTTTCGGTGGCAATTCCCCTTGTAAAAGTCAAAATAATCTCTCGTACAAATTCTCTTATTGAATATTCATTAACAAGAAAGCGATCATTTTCCATCAATTGCTTGAATTGAGTTTCTAATATCCAAAGTAATATCTGTACATTCACATCATCTCTGATCAGACCTTGTTCAATTCCTTTTTCAAATAAGGGAATAAAATGATCGATTTTCCTTTGATGTTCACAATTAACCTTTTCATATACTTTTGGATAGTATTTTCTTAAGTCATACATAGCCACCTTGTTGGTATGCTGCATTTCGCTCAATTGTTTAGCATAAATACGCATCAAAGTGTCAATTACATTGTCCGATCCGGTTAGAAATTCTTTCATTTCTTTTTCGGTTCGTCCCATGTAAGACTCAAAAACTTCTTCAAGCAACTCTTCCTTATTAGGAAATATCTCGTATAAAGTTCTTTTTGAAATACCTAAATTTTGAGCAATATCAGACATTGTGATACTTTTAATTCCTTGTTGCAGAAAAAGATCAGAAGATTGCTCTATGATGCGTTGTCTTAGGTTCATAATTTAACTATTGCCTATTCGGCTGCAAAGGAAAGAAAACTTTTTTTGTTTCCAAAGTTTTCAACTGTCTTAATTTCTCTCATTATGCTTATTTAACTTTTATGCATTTGATGTGATTAAATCAGGTATTCGATAATAATCAGTAACACAAACGGAAGCAAAAGTATCAAAGGATGTAAAATAAATAAGGAAAAGAATTCCTGAAATGACTTATATGACTGCTGAACTGAAAAAATATACTTCTCAAAAAATAGCTTATTTGCTTCTTTTTTGAGGTTTATTATTTTCAAAACTAGATTATTTGTTCTCTGAAAAATAAAG
>DAIPZW010000100.1:0-6536 GCA_036781965.1 Bacteroidales bacterium | reverse complement strand
CGGATTTGTGCCACCAGTTCAAGAACCTGATATTTACCACAAGGCATGACCGTGTAGCCGGATTGGGAAATCCCGAAGGAAGCCAGCGGGCGATGAATATGCTTTTTGCTCTCCGCACCATGCAGGAACGGAAAAACAAAGATTTATGTGCCACTTTCCTTTCCGGCACGACAATTTCCAATTCGCTGACGGAACTATACCTCTTATTCAAATACCTTCGTCCCAAAGAGCTGGAAAGGCAGGAGGTGCGTTCTTTCGATGCATGGGCAGCTATTTTTGCCAAGAAAACAACTGATTTTGAGTTTTCGGTTACAAATCAAATTGTGGCAAAGGAAAGGTTCAGGTACTTTATCAAAGTTCCTGAATTAGCAGCTTTTTACAACGAAATTACGGATTTCCGCACAGCCAAAGACATTGGGATAGACCGACCGGAGAAAAACGAAATTCTACATAATATTCCTCCGACACCTCAACAGGAAGTTTTTATAAATAAACTGATGCAATTTGCATCCACCGGAGATGCAACCATTTTAGGCAGACCGCCATTATCCGAAAGTGAGGAAAAAGCAAAGATGTTGATTGCCACAGACTATGCCCGAAAAATGGCTTTGGATATGCGCATGATAAGTCCCGCATACGATGACCATATAGACAATAAAGCATCCCATTGTGCCGCCAAAATTGCAGAGTATTACAAGAAATATGATGCTCAAAAAGGAACTCAGTTTGTATTCAGTGATTTAGGAACATACAAACCCAATGAATGGAATCCGTATTCGGAAATCAAACGCAAGTTGGTAGAGGATCACGGTATCCCGGCTCATGAAATACGGTTTATACAAGAAGCGAAGACTGAGAAATCCCGAAAAGCCATGATTGAAGCTATGAATGAAGGACGGATACGGGTTTTGTTTGGCTCTACCTCCATGTTGGGGACAGGAGTTAATGCTCAGAAACGCGCTGTTGCACTCCATCATTGCGATATTCCTTGGCGACCAAGCGATTTGGCTCAACGGAATGGTCGGGCAATTCGTAAAGGGAATGAAATTGCCAAAGAATTTGCAGGAAATAAAGTTGATATTATTATTTATGCTGTCGAGAAATCGTTGGACTCTTACAAATTCAACCTCCTTCAGAACAAGCAGACTTTTATCAACCAGCTAAAAACAAACACACTTGGTAGCCGTACAATAGATGAAGGTAGCATGGATGAAGGTAGCGGAATGAATTTTTCCGAGTACGTAGCTATCTTATCCGGCAATACCGATTTATTGGAAAAAGCAAAATTGGAAAAGACGATTAATGCTTTGGAGTCGGAAAGACGCTCCTTTGAGAAAGGCAAATCTTCAGCTATCTATAAACTGGATGAGGGTACACGGCAATTGGATAGCAACAATGAATTTATTTCCCGAATGACACAAGATTGGGATGCCTTTTCTTCACGGGTACAGAAAGATAAGGATGGGAACTACCTGAATCCAATCAAGTTGGATAACTTCGATAGTGCAGATGTTAAAACCATCGGGAAGAAACTCAATGAGATTGCAGACAATGTCCGAACGAATACGGAATATTTCAATATCGGGGAATTGTACGGTTTCAAGATTGTGGTTAAGTCAGAACCGAGTCAAAAGGAAGGTGTTCTTTTCAATGATAATCGTTTCTTTGTTGTAGGGGATAGCGGAGTGAAGTACAATTACAACAATGGGCATCTTGCCGTTGAACCGCTGACCGCTTCCAAAAATTTCATCAATGCCTTGGATAAGATACCGTCTATTTTAGAGCAATATCAAGAGAAAAACAAGAAGATAGAAGCCGATATACCTATTCTCAAAGAAGTTGTCGAATCCCAATGGAAGAGAGAGCCGGAACTCAAAGACCTAAAAACGGAATTGGCAACATTAGAAAGGCAGATACAATTAACGCTTACTTCCAAGCCCGATGCTGCCAATGGAGAAATTATCAGTAAAGAAGAAGCTGTCAAACTGCAACAAGAGAAGCGTGAAGCAAAGGAATATCCCCAAAATCGGCAACCTGTAAAGATTGGAGAAAATGCTCCGGCAAGCAATACGGCTTCGCAAATTCCTGTTTCAAACAATTTAGACGATATTCGGGCTTGCAAACCTCAATCTATAAAGGAGATTATAGAATCGGCAGGAGAAAGGTTAATAATTGCCGAAGTGGGGCATGGCCGAAAACAAGCGGAGGAAACTCCAAAGGAAGAAACAGCACAACAACAATCCATACAGCAACCCCGCCGATTCAAATTGCGGTAATTTTAGGGTAGAAAGAAGCCTTTGCATAGTAAAAATGCAAAGGCTTCTTTTCTTAGTCCCCCGCGCTTCACAGCGAGAGGTTTGACTTAATCCTGAAAATCGCTCCGTCCGGTATTGTCTTTTGTTAAATGTTCTTTGATGAACTGCTTTACATCGGACTCATAATACAAGGTCTTTTGTCCAACTTGAATGTACTTCAACTCCCCCAAACTACGATAACGTTGCAGGCTGCGTTTACTTAATTTCAACATCAGGCATAAATCCTGATTGTCATACAACCGTTCTCCGTTTAGAATATTTCTCGCTTTTACACATGAAAGGATTTCGTCCAGTTTTCCCAATACGGAGAGTACGGCTGTATCAAACTTTTTTTCGTCTATTTCCATTTGTTATACATTTAATAATTCAGCTCAAAGATCTGAGTATTAAATGTTTATTCCTCCCATGTTGGGATAAGTATTTTTGATAAAAGCCTTAATATTCAGATAATAAGCCTGATTATTTAAAAGAAAAGTCGTAGCAATATCTCTAGAACTTGGGAACAGTAATTTATTGCATGATATTTATTGGAACAGGGTATAAAATACCCTGTTCCAATCCTAAAATATAGCTCTTGCTTGTATTAAAATATAGGGAACAGCTTGGGAAAAATATTATAGTGCTTTTTTGAGGTAAACGGTTTGTATCATACCATTTTCCAGAAGTTCCGTCTTTTCTATATGCCAATCGCTGATTGGGAAAAACGGCGGGAATAAAGGAATGCCACCACCAAGAAGCACCGGAACGGTTGTAATTGTCATTTCATCTATCAAATCGTGCTGTAACAACATCTTTGTCAATTCTCCACCTCCAAGTAAACCGATATCATTTCCTACCTCTTCTTTCATCTTAGCGATTTCCTCAATAATATTTTCTGTAAGGCTCTGAATATTATGATTCGCTTTGCTGTCGATAGGATTGTGGGATACAATATAAGTTGTTTTATCTCTGTATGGCAAAACAACATCCATGCACAAAAGACTCCGGTAGGTCTGTCCTCCAATAATAATGGTGTCAATTCCTGACATGAAATTATTATATCCAAGTTCTGAGTTTTTAGGATTGGGATATTCTCTAAACCAATCTAAATCGCCGTCTTGAGTAGCGATATAACCATCAATAGTTGTGGTTATGTACAATTTAATTCTTTTCATATGCAAAATATTATCCTGTTTATACAAAGAAGTGTGGAACTTACCGTGCTCCGACATAGAGGTACTGGTATACCTAAGAAACGAAACAGGCAAGTCCACACCATATTTGCATATAGCATGAACATTGCACATTTCGTCCCGTTTCTTAAAAAATTACCAGTTTTCTATGCCGAGACGTTTGTGAACGCTGTATTATTCTGTTTATGAAGTATTTTCCATACTTCTATCTTTTATTTCCGACACAAAGATAGTCTATTTTTAATTTCTGTCCGCATTATTCATTCTCTCATTCAGTAGCTTTATCAGCTTGTCAAGATAAAGAGTCCGATGTCCCTTTCTCTCTCGCATTTCAAGAAACACATGATAAAAGTCCCCCAAGTCAATATTGAACACATTCTCAATATAATTAACCAGTTCTTTTATATTGATGTTTCCGTGATTGAAACTGTTAGCTTCTATCCAAGCATATACCTGTTCTATCAATTCTGCTTTCTTCCCTGTCCAAGAAATCTTCACTTTGGGAAAGGCAACGCCATTCCCAAAAGCATTCTGAACTTGTGGATTCTCTAATTCTGAAAGTTTAGAATTAATATATACAGATAACATTTCGTTCGCTAAGATTTTAGTTACCTTAAAATCATAGCATGTTGAAAATTTTGTGTCCCTCTCAAAATAGAAACTATCGAGAAGCAACTGAATATCAGGCTTTCCTCGAAGAAAGTAAACGCGATCTAAATGTGTACTTCCCGAACGATAGTATTGGTAAAAATCTAAATTCATATCAAAAAAATATTTTATCCGATTTTGAATACGTTTCAGATATATGATTCTATCATCAACACTTCCGGTGGGCATTCTCATTTCAATATGGTATATTTTATTATGATATACTAATTGACTAAATAGCTGAGGCTTTATTTCTTTAAAAAAATGAATTTCTTCTGCATCATCCTTAAAAGAGTAATGATCAATATGGGATTTCAGTTCATCAAAAGCTCTTTCCATTAGAGGAATGACCATTCCAGACTTCTGGAGGGTATTATATTCCATTTTTTCTATTTCTTGAATGTTTTGAAGTATTTCCTCCTTCAATTTTGAAACATATTTTTCCATGTCTATTTATTCTAAATTATAGTGCATTTAGGTAATACAAGTTTTCACTTTGTTTATATTCTTGTTATTTAGTTCGTTAATCAATTAAACAACAGCTAATTTCATAATTTTAGAGAGGATGCTGTTCTTAAACTCGTCAAAAGATTTTGTATAATTTCTTCTAATCATAAATTGGTCACAAAGTTGGAAGAATAAGGTTTCTATTCTTTTTCGTGCTTTGCGAAAAAGAAATTCCTACTTAATGTATCGTATTGATTTATATGCATCGGAACCTCAAGAGTTATGTTAAAATCTAATTGATGAGGTATTCCTGTCGGCTAAGATAGTGCAATCAGAATGATTTGTGATAAAAAAGTTTACGTTTTCGCTGATTATATACGCTTCGCTCTATCTTTGATTTCAATTCTAAAGGAAACATTATAAATGATTGATACTCTGATCAATATTCATATATTTAGCTATTAAATCCATCGCAATCAGCTCCATATTGGATAGTTTTGCTTGCGTATTTGAGACAAATAATTTATTTTACTCTCAATTTGTTTTATTGTTTCCAATATTTTATCACAATTTGCACTAAAGTTGCTCATTTGTTTAATCATCTATCAATCAATTAAATATGATTATCTATTTGATAGGAACAGCTTTTTATCTTTTTTCTAAATGCGTTACTGGTTAGTTAATTGAAAAAATGGATTTAGATATAAAGACTCCCCCACAGCTAAATTTAACATTTTGTCTTTAAGCCCTTTCTCGGAAGCATGATTATTCAACCGTTTAATAGGCTCTCCCAAGGGCTCATCCGACAAATCGTATGTACCATAATGCATTGGGATAAAATATCTACCTTTAACCTGCTGAAAAACGCCTATTGCCTCTTCTGGATTTACATGTTCATCTTTCATCAGAAACTGGGGACTATATGCTCCAATTGGAATCATGCAGATATCAAATCCATTATAGATTTCATTAATCTGATTAAAAAAATCGTCTTCTTTTGCAGTATCGCCTGCAAAATAAATTTTCAAATCGCCAGCCCTAACTCCGAATCCTCCCCATAAAACTTTATTAAAGTCGAACAAATTTCTTCTATGCCAGTGTTTAGCTGGTAAAAATACAATTTCATTCAGGTTTCCGGTGTCAAATTTTTGGAACCAACCAGCTTCTTGCGTTTTGATTGATTCAAATTCCTTATCATCCAAAAGTTTATTTATGCCCATAGGCCCTAAGATTTCAGTTTCAGGATTTTTTTTGACAATTTCTTTAAGGGTAGTGATATCAAAGTGGTCAAAATGGGCATGAGAGATTAAAATATAATCTATTTTCCCCAATGTTGAAATCTCATATGGATTTGAAACTTTTCTTTTTGATGTTGGTAAATTAGACATTATTGGATCTGTTATATAAGTAACCCCTTTTATTCTCATGAAAAAAGAAGAATGACCAAGCCAGACAATGAGATCATCATTGTTATTTTGAAAAGAGGTATCTATTACAACATCAAGAGAAAATTTATCTTCTTTCTTTTCTTTTTGCTGAGGATTAGAGGATAATTTCCACTTTATAACTTTTCCTGTTGGTGCTTTATCCTTTGTTAAACCGTTACAGAATATTCCATCAATGGTAATATTTCCCTCATAACCATTTTTTATCATTTCCAATTCTGGATTAAAAATATAGTCTATTTTTTCTTGTGCCATACTATTGCATTTATATCCAATAAAAGATATTAATCCAACGACAATGCATATAACAACAGTCCTTTTCCTGTTCATATATCAATATGTTGAATATTTTCAAAAATTATATTTCAATTTTGCTCTCACTCTATTATTCTCACTATAGTTTGAGAAAAAGCCATCCTTTCCTTTGTTTCCACCTAAAAAATCAGCCATCAGAGTAAAGTTTAGCCCATCAGAAATATTATAAATAAATTCTGGTTTTATATAAAACT
>DAIPZW010000099.1:0-6591 GCA_036781965.1 Bacteroidales bacterium | reverse complement strand
GAGGAGCTTTCAAATAAAAAACTTTTTGTTGTCGATGCTTTTTGTGGAGCTAATGAAAACACTCGTCTTAAACTTCGCTTTATAATGGAAGTCGCTTGGCAAGCTCACTTTGTAAAAAATATGTTTATCCGTCCAACAGAGCAAGAGTTAGCCAATTTCGGCGAACCGGACTTTGTTATTATCAATGCTTCTAAAGCTAAAGTTGAAAACTATAAAGAATTAGGATTAAATTCCGAAACAGTGGTTGCTTTCAACTTGACTGAAAAAGTTCAACTTATATTAAATACTTGGTATGGAGGAGAAATGAAGAAAGGTATGTTCTCTTATATGAACTATCTTCTTCCTCTTAAAGGAATTGCTTCTATGCACTGTTCGGCTAATACGGATATGCAAGGAAAGAACACTGCTATTTTCTTCGGTTTATCAGGAACAGGAAAAACCACTCTTTCTACTGATCCGAAAAGACTGTTAATCGGAGATGATGAACATGGATGGGACGATGAAGGAGTATTTAACTTTGAAGGAGGTTGCTATGCTAAAGTAATTAACTTAAGCAAAGAAGCAGAACCCGATATTTACAATGCAATTAAAAGAGATGCTTTGTTAGAAAACGTTACAGTTGATCAAAACGGTAAGATTGATTTTACCGATAAATCAGTAACCGAGAACACACGCGTATCTTATCCGATTTATCATATTCAAAATATTGTAAAACCTATTTCAAAAGCAGGTCCGGCTGAGAAAGTTATTTTTCTTTCTGCCGATGCTTTTGGAGTATTACCTCCGGTTTCAATTCTTAGTCCGGAACAAACTCAGTATTATTTCTTATCCGGCTTTACAGCTAAGTTAGCGGGAACAGAACGCGGCATTACCGAGCCAACTCCGACCTTCTCTGCATGTTTTGGAGCGGCATTCCTTTCTCTTCATCCGGCTAAATACGGAGAAGAATTGGTTAAACGGATGAAACAATCGGGAGCAACTGCTTATTTGGTAAATACAGGTTGGAACGGATCAGGGAAACGTATCTCTATCAAAGATACTCGCGGAATTATTGACGCCATTTTGAATGGTTCAATTGACAAAGCACCTACTAAAACAATTCCTTATTTTGATTTTCTTGTTCCAATAAATCTTCCGGGTGTAGATCCCGCGATTTTAGACCCTCGTGATACTTATGCTAATGCTTCCGAGTGGGATACAAAAGCAAAAGATTTAGCACAACGCTTTATCAATAACTTTGATAAATTCACAAAACACGAAGTAGGCAAGGCATTAGTGGGCGCAGGTCCTAAATTGTAAAAAATAATTCTATCATCATAGAAAAGGGGTTGTATCAAAAGATACAATCCCTTTTTACTTTCTGCTTTTTCCTTGTTCCTTTCGACTTTATATCCTTTATCTTCAAAAAAATACTATTTACTTTCTAAAATATAAGTAATATTTTAAAATTTAGATGTACAAGAAAATTTTAAAATAAAGGTTATTTTTTTGAGATAGGTTAGGAATGTTTTTGGAAACAAAGCTTGTTCATAGCAATTTTCCTAAAAAAAGATTACTTTTGTATTTCAAAAATAAAAAGATAGCATAACTATGAATGGATCTCTTACTATCTACAATACGTTGAATAGAAAAAAAGAAGTGTTTCAACCTTTACATCCGCCAATGGTGGGACTGTATGTTTGCGGGCCTACCGTTTATGGAGATCCACACTTGGGACATGCACGTCCGGCTATAACCTTTGATATTTTATTCCGTTATTTGAGTCATTTAGGCTATAAAGTGCGTTATGTTCGTAATATTACGGATGTAGGACACTTGGTTAATGATGCCGATTCGGGCGAAGATAAAGTAGCTAAAAAGGCTAAGTTGGACAATTTAGAGCCTATGGAGGTGGTTCAATACTATTCTAATCGCTATCATAAAGCAATGGAAGCTTTAAATGTGCTTCCTCCCAGCATAGAACCTCAGGCAAGCGGACATATTATCGAACAAATCCAATTGGTAAAAGATATTTTGGACAAAGGATATGCTTACGAAAGCGAGGGATCTGTGTATTTTGATGTAGAAAAATATGACAAAGAATATAATTACGGGGTTCTTTCAGGACGAAATGTAGAGGATATGCTCAATACAACTCGCGAATTGGACGGTCAAAGCGAAAAACGCAACCCGATAGACTTTGCATTGTGGAAAAAAGCCTCGCCGGAACATATTATGCGCTGGCCTTCTCCCTGGAGTAATGGCTTTCCCGGCTGGCATTTAGAATGTACTGCCATGAGTAAGAAGTATTTGGGCGAAACTTTCGATATTCACGGTGGAGGCATGGATTTAATTTTTCCACATCACGAATGTGAAATTGCACAAAGCGTAGCTTCTGAAGGACACGAAGCCGTTCGTTATTGGATGCATAATAATATGATTACGGTTAATGGGCAAAAAATGGGCAAATCCTTAGGTAATTTCATAACATTGGAGGAGTTTTTCACAGGAAACCATGAGATGCTGACACAAGCTTATTCTCCTATGATCATTCGTTTCTTTATTTTGCAAGCACAATACCGTTCAACCGTTGATTTTAGTAATGAAGCTTTACAAGCATCCGAAAAAGGATTGTCCAGATTGCTTGAAGCTTATCATAATATAGACCGATTAACTGCCGGAAATGCTTCTTCGGAAAATATTCAAGACCTAAAGAAGAAAGCTTACGATGCATTGAATGATGATTTAAACACTCCGATCGTTATCTCCCAATTGTTCGAAGCTACACGTATCATAAACTCCGCCTTAGCCGGACAAATCAGCTTGTCCGAAGCCAATATCCAAGAATTAAAAGAACTATTCGATGTCTTTTTCTTTGATTTATTAGGAATGAAAGACGAAGCCAAGAGCGATAATGCGTCTTACGATTCTTTTGCTAAAGCAATCGATATGTTATTAGAGATGCGTATGGATGCTAAAAAGAACAAAGATTGGAGTACGTCGGACAAAATACGCGATGAATTAACTGCTTTAGGCTTCGAAATCAAGGATACTAAAGATGGTTTCGAATGGAAATTAAATAAATAATGACCTTACGAGAATTTTTAGAGGAAGATGAATTTGCAAAGCATGCAGGTATTGAATTATTAGAGATTCAAACCGGCTATGCTAAAGCAAAAATGCCGATTACACCGATGCATTTGAATGCAGGAAAGATAGTTCAGGGAGGAGCTATATTTACACTTGCCGATTTAACCTTTGCGGCTGCCGTAAATGCCTATGGGACTTTGACTATTTCGGTCGATTCTGACATTCGGTTCTTCAAAGGGGTGGGAGAGGGTGTATTATTTGCTGAAGCCAAAGAAGTTCATTTGCATCATAAACTAGCAACATTTGAAGTAAAAGTAACTAATGAAAAAGACGAGTTGATCGCTCTTTTTACTGCTACGGGTTATCGAAAAAATATTCCTCTCGCTTTCGATTAAATGATTATTCAAGAGACAGCCGACGGTTCTCATACCCTGTATCTTCCTGAAATGGACGAACATTATCATTCCGTCAATGGAGCGATTAATGAATCTCGCCATGTTTATATAGAAGCCGGACTGAATCATTGCTCGAAAAAGGAAATCCGAGTTTTGGAAATGGGATTCGGAACCGGATTAAATGCCTTATTAACTCTTGAAGAGGCTGAAAAAAGAAACATTTCCGTCCATTATACCAGCTTAGAAAAATTTCCCTTACTTCCCGAAATATATACGAAGTTAAACTATGGAGAAAGATTGCTTGACCTTCATCAAACTTCTTGGGAAAAGTTCGTTGAAATTACTCCTTCTTTCAGTTTGCTCAAGGTAGAAACTGACTTCAATAGTTATTCTTTTCCCGATAACTACGATGTTGTTTATTACGATGCTTTTGCTCCCGACAAACAGGAAGAAGTTTGGAATCAAGACTTATTTAATGCCATTTATTCCTCGATGAATCCGAGCGGAATCCTAACTACCTACTGCGCCAAAGGGTCTATCCGCCGAATGATGCAACAAGCCGGCTTTAATGTCGAACGCCTTCCCGGACCGAAAGGGAAAAGAGAAATGCTTAGAGCGATAAAGTGAGTTGAGAGTTGTATCTTTAAGTAAAAGAAATGATTATCGCATAAATAATTCCAAATATCCCAAGAAAGATACCTAACCTGCGTTTCCATTTAGACAAGTCTTTTACTTTATAGGAGTTGTATAATAAACAACATGATATGAGAAATAAAAGAATACCAAGTCCTTTTTGAGCATAAACGCCCCAATTTCCTACAGATTCTTGACTGATGGCACATTCAAGAATAACAGAAAGAGTTAATAGTAAGAAATATCTATCGCGATTGTCTTCGTATCTGTTTATTGTTTGTTCTATTTTTGCCATTGTCAGAGTCTTTTAGTTAGTATTTGTTTTGCAAAGTTAGATATAATATGAATAGAGGAGCAAAAGCAGTGGTTTTTTTTTCTTATTTCAATCGTAAATCTAAAATCTAAGATCGTAAATTTATTTATATTCTTCCCAAAGATCTTTTTCGATAGCAGCTTGGGATTCTTCTAGTAATTTGCGAATACCTACGGCAGCTTCTCTGAGGTCAGAAGTATTAATAGCCTCAGTTGATATAGGATCGTGGATAATTAACTCCATTTTGTGCGGATTAATCCAATAAGAATTGCGAGGCATAACGTCAAAAGAACCATTAATAGTAATAGGAACGATAGGAAGCTTTAAGTCAATCGCCATTTGATAGGCTCCTTTTTTGAACTTGCCTAACTTGCCGATCTTAGTTCTTGACCCTTCGGGGAATAAAGCAATAGAAGCTCCTTCTTTAAGCTTGGCTTTAGCATCTTCAACTGTTTTTGCAGCAGCGCGCGCCGAAGAATTATCTACAAATATAAAGCCTGCTTTGCGACAAGCATAGCCTACCAAAGGAATTTTCTCTAAACTTTTTTTCATGACCCATTTAATAGGTTGTTCCAAATAGCCATATATAAGGAATATATCGTAAGCTCCCTGATGATTGGAAACAAAAACGTAAGATTGTTTTTTATTGAGCTTTTCTCTTCCTATCACTTTGACGGGAGAAAGGGTAATAATACAAAAAAGCCGGCTCCAAATCATACCGGGATAGTAAGAAAATATGCGTTCTCCGCCTAAAGAGCAACCAATAATAGTGGTTAAGGAAGTAAGAATAGTTGAAACCAATACGATAGGCAACCAAATGAAAATCTGATAAAGAAAAAGAAGCATTTTTTTCATAGAAACTAATTTCAGTAAGTAAACAATCGAGTTATTCGATGGTCAAAATTAGTATAAAAATCCGAATAACCAAAGAGGAATTACTTTTAGCTCTCCTTGTTCTATTCTTCCGATGGCATAATAAGTGTCCGGATTGAACTTTCCCTTACCTATTTCTTCTCCGATAACGAAATTATGAGTGTTATTTACCCTGAAATGAACATTTTTATTGACAGGATTAACTTCATATTCGGGGAGTAAATGGCTCAGAAAGAAAGTTTCTTTTACTAATTGATCCATTGTAGAAAGATCACGCATGGAACATAATAAATTAGTATTGCTGGCGTATATTTTTCCCGGCTTTTGATTGTTTTCGCTCTTTTCGGAATAAAGAGGATTAATCAACATGGCATCGCACAAGTATTTTAGATAATTTGTAACCGTTGCCCGCGATGTTTCTATCTCTTGACTAAGATAACTGATATTAGGTCCTGCCGGAGAATCTAAAGTTAATAAATAAAGTAGCTTTCGAATCTTTGGAATATAAGTTTGTTCAATTTGATTGATAGAAGAAACATCAACTTCAAAAGCCATATTTAGTGCCCGGGTTAAGTTTTCGTTAAAATTATGAGCTTCTCTACAAAAGGGATAAAAACCACTTTTTACATAAGTATCCATATACGCCAAAGGATGAATTTTTTTTGTAATGGAAGTGGCTATTTCTTCATGATGCAAAAGAATATCATCTAATGAATAAATGTCAAAATTTTCATTTAATTCCAACTCCAGATGTTCACGAAAAGAAAATCCTTTTATACAATAAGTTTTTACTTTCCCAATTATCTCGGAAGCATCTTTTTCTAATTGAATAACTGACGAAGCGGCAAAGATAATTTTCAGCTCCGAGAAATTATCGTAGCAATAAGCCAATTCTTTTGCCCAACAAGGATATTTATATATTTGATCAATTAAAAGGACTTCGCCTCCACGCAGAATAAACTCTCTAGCAAGCTCTTTAATGGTTTTAGTGGTAAAATAAAAGTCGTCTAAGTTAATATACAAGCATTTCCTGCTCGAAACATCATAACGTTCAAGTATATATTGCATTAAGAAGGCTGTTTTTCCAACGCCTCGAGAGCCTTTAATTCCGATTAAACGGTGTTCCCAATCTATTTTATTATGTAAATGTCTGCGTAGAGGAAAATTAACTGTACCTAATAAATCTCTATGTATACGAAATAATGAATCCATAATTGTTTTTCCTCGACAAAGGTATATAATCTATTTAAAATTATACCTAAAATCCGCAACAAATTAATTTGGATAACTACAGTGCATGTTGAGAGG
>DAIPZW010000098.1:0-6603 GCA_036781965.1 Bacteroidales bacterium | reverse complement strand
TGATATTATCTAATCCATCAATTACTTTCCCGGCTACGTCAAGGATATAAATACATTTGATCGTTTCACTATTACTTTCAACAGTTACTTTGCCCGTAGTAGGATTAGGATAAATCATCATTTTTTCTGAATTAGGTTCATTGATAGATTCTCCTTGATCGCATGAAACAGTTGCACTAGCAGGATTTGATTCATGTCCAAACTCATTGCAGATAGCAGTCACACTCCATTCATGAGTTCCTGATTCGAAATCATCATCAACAAAAGAAGTTGCTGACACATTAGCTGCTATTAGAGTTTCGTCTCGATAGACATTGTATAGACGATCCGAAGGAGTTTGTTCGATGACTTTAACTTCATCCAGTTGAATTCCGACTGCACTTTCATATTCTCCTACATTATAATGTCGGAAAGCAACATACACATCTCCGGTATAGGCACTCAGGTCGATGTTTTTCTCATTCCATATAATAGTGTATCCGGTAGAAGGCATATATTCTGAGTATATGCGAGTAAAGTCATCATAGTCTGTTCCTGTGGTAGAGACAAGCACTTCGTAATAAGTATCAGTAGGATACCCATACAGTTGCGCCACCCAATAATTAAGTACAGCAGAACCATGCGTTAGCTTAATTGCAGGAGTAACCATCCAGTTGTCGGCAAATGCAGTTTGATAGTATCCCTCATCATCAAGATATGTGTGTTCAGAGGCAATACAATAGCCTTCAAGTGCAATCGGAGGAGAATAAGTGTACCAACCATCTTCCTCCATACTACTTCTCCACTTGCGTTCGTCTCCGTCTTTGTCGAGATTGCTCCATGTTGAAGGAACTCCACTATTGAAGGATTCGTAGAAAACAACTTCCGGACTATACATTGGATCAGCCGCATCCCAAGTTATTTCTACTTCACAAGCAGGCCATTCGGAAGTTGTTGTTGCTGTTACATTCTCCACTGCCGGACAAGGATTTCCGGCAAAGAAATCTTCACACACTTCCTCAGATACACATCCGTTGTCATAGCTTGCAGTAACACAATAAGTGTAAATATCTTCAACTAATCCTGTTTCGGAATAAGAAGTTGAGGTGGTGGTTGTTAATAACTCTCCATCTCTATAAACAGAATATTCAGTAACATTACCTCCTCTTGAAGCTCTATTTAGATTTATTGAGCGTCCTTCCGCATCAATGATATTTCCGCCAATACATAAGTTGTAGGTATAAGCAGGATCCACATCTGTAAGTTTCTGCCAAACATTACTCTTCATAATCAGATTACTTTTCCCGTCGGCTTCAGGAGCTGTGGCATTGTCGCAACCTACAACTTCACCTCCTGCATAATTAATCCTGATTCCAATTCTCAATTCTTTAGTAGCATCAATAATAAGAGGTGTGTTAAGCGCAATTGTATTCCACTCTTTTGCATTAAGCCCTTGTCCACTTACAGTTCTTTCAACCTCCAATGTCCCGGCAGCAGAGTCATTTCCTCCTGTCCACACACTAACATAATAAGTTGGAGCATTACTCCATGGAACATACGCTACTTCTGACAATTTGGTTCCATCTAATCCCATAGCCTGTAAATCTTCGGCCGACCAGCGTACAGCAACTGTAAACGTATAAGGATAAAGAGCTTGGTCATTTATTCCATTAACCGGCTCATTGCCGTAGCTTATCCAGCCTCCGGGAAGGTCACCTGGTGCAACCCAGTTAAGAGTTACTTCTGTGTTTTCAACATCATAAGTAATATCCAAATTCTTTATCGGAGCACATTGGTTCTCGCAGACAAAAGTTTCGGAAACTCGATCAGATTCTTCTCCATTGCAAATAGCAGCCACACTCCAAGTATGTTCTCCATTAGTTACATTATCATCAACAAACGATGTTTCGGAAGTCTCCGAAGCTATTAGCTGATTATCTCTATATACATTAAATATGGCTTTATCATAACCTTCCGGAAGTTCCCAACTTATATTGATGATAGCAGTCCCATCAATAGCATTAATCATTTCAAATCCAACATTCTTAGGAGGCATACATTCATCACTACAAGTAGCCGTGAGACTTACTCCTTCAGATTCTCCTTCTAAACAGATAGCTTTAACAGTCCATTCATGTTCTTCTCCCGACTCAAAAGAATCATCAGTGTAGAATGTATTGCTTACAGCAGCGGCAATTAACACTCCATCTCTATAGATATTATAGTTTGCTTGATAATTTCCTTCCGGAGCATTCCATGCTAATTCCATTTGACATCCGTAGGAATTAGAAAGAATACGAGTAAGGCTTCTTGGAGGGTTGCAAGGAATAAGGATACTGCTTTTCACGCTCATGTTATCAATCTGAATATTGCACGCATCAGAGGTTTCAGCTTCAAATGCAATTTGATATTGATTTGATTTATTTGGCAATAACAGGCTTACTTCAGTCCAATCGGAAGTATTTTCGCTATATACAGCTAATTCCGTCCATGCTGCAGATGCTCCTTCTTTATAATAAACACGCAAAGCATTTCCATTTGCGCTTCCGGTCTTAGAATACGAGAAAGAAAGTTTTGGATTATCCACTGAAGACAAATCAAATGTAGATGTTATCATTTTAACTGTATTTTGTGACCCTGCATGTACAAAACGAAGTTTTTGTTCACTGTCATCAGGAGTAGTCGCTGGATTTCCTGTTGTTTTAGACACGATACTCCAATTCGCCGAACCGGATATTGTTTCTTGTGTCCAACAAGGAAGCATACTGCTATTTTCAAAACCTTGCAAGTAAGGATAAGTAACAATAGCTTGATCAGAACAATCCAAAGCTGATTTGTAGCGAACAAGTCCCATATCAATCGAAGCGATATAAGTATTCAGATAATCGCTTTCTCCAAAATAGAAATCCATAGACGAAGATTGAGCATTATGAAGTGTTTTTCCTTCTATTTGACTCCATGACGTTCCATTATCAGTTGAATAGATAATAGCCGCTTGTTTGTTGTCGGATGTATAAGAACTTGCAGCCAATACGCCTGAAGTATTAGGAGAAAAAGCAAGCTTGTTTATGGCAACGCCTGACAATAAACTACTCCATAATTCTGCTTTATCTGAAGATAAATAGATATTACTTCCTGCCGAAAGCATAAGTTCATTAGCATTCAAAGGATTGGACACCATATCGGTAATGGTTGAACTTCCTAATCCGGTAGATTTTTCAGTCCAATTAGCTCCTCCGTTAGTTGTTTTATATACTTTGTTTCCTTGTGCAATATAAATTTCAGATGAATTGCCTAAGAGAACATAAATACCTGTAACATCTTCTCCAGAAGGAGTACTGACAGCAGTAACAGTAATATTTGACAAGTTAGAAATATCTATTTTTGATAAAGATCCATTCATAGCCGCCCAATAAACAGATGCATTATTAGGATCTCTTACTATCTTTTTTACATCCTGTGCTACAGCTGAAATAGAATGAGATGCGCTTGCATTCTCTAAAAAAGAAATTGTATTTGTAGAAGTATTAATCAAGAAAGCTCTATCGCCCATAGTAGCATCGGCAATTACCTGATCTGCTCCATTTGCATTAATATTAGTCGAAGCATCGGTTGAGATATTTCTCCGATAACATTTGCCATTTAATATATAGTAGACATAAGAATCGGAGCCGCTTTGCCCCACAGAAGCACTTATACAACCGTAAGAAGTCGCTTTAGAAGAAAATGAGGTTCTTGTTCTCCCGCTGTTAGTAGAATGAACTGTCGATTTTCCGTCTACCGAGAAAAAAACTTCTTCTCCGTTGAAAGGATTGATTGAAAGAGAAACCAAAACGTTATAGCTGTTGCCCGGATTAATCGTAATATCCTCATAAGTATTGAAACCATCGCGAGTTATAATAAGCTGGTTTTCTTCTATTATGATAATTTTGTTAGGATCATTGGGGTCATATTTAATGTCCCATATATTATCCGAGCTATAAGCTTGGTAAGGTTTCCATTCTACAGGGATTTCTTCCCATGTATATCCGCCGTCGCGCGAACGGAACAAAGCTTCGGAAATATTCCTGTGAATACCAACCCCTGTCAATATTTCGTTTGGATTATGCGGATTAATAGCAATAGGCTGCAACGTATTACCATTTAGGCTTTCCGTCCATGTCTCACCGGCATCATTCGATGTGAAGAAACCTCCATTAACTCCCGATGGTCCAAAATCTCTTGCCATGTATAATTTTTTAGGATTATCCGGACTAATCATCACTTTGTTTACATTCACCATACTATAATCGTCGCTATGGTATACCGACGTCCAATTCTCTCCGCCATCGGTAGTATAATAAATTTCCGTAGACGAACCATAATTCAGAGCAGTAGTAAGAAGGATTACATCATCATCTTTGTCATAGACGCTATAAGAAGTTACCCAAGATCCTTCGTTTGCTCTTGGTGCAGGATAATGTTTAAATTCCCCTGTAATTCCATTAATTGCATACAATCCATCTGTTGCGTAGGATGTCGAACTCATCAAAATCACATACACATTTCCATTGCCTGCGGCAAAATGATCGGCTGGATAATAGGCTTGTGAAGAAAGTCCATTCAGAAGTTCCGGGTCATCTACGAATGTAAACAACAAACGCCATGTTACGCCATAATCCTCAGACACAAAGACTTTCGGTTCTGCGTCCAAATTAAATCCATAAATTCGTCCTTCAACATCAGGATCATGGATAATATTTGCAAATGCACCGGTATTGGTAGTTGTATATTGCGTAAACTGCGCAAACAGGTTACTTGCAACAAACACCAAAACCACAAATAATAGAGTAATCCTTTTCATAACTCGTGATAATTTAATTAATAATTTGCCAAGAAGAAATCCCTGACAGTTTTCTGTCAGCAAAGATCAATGAAATCAATGAAAGTATTGGTCTTTTATTTTAGAAATAGCATGACACGAGGCGGAAAAAGTGTGACATGCCGGATTTAGATCGAATAAAGGTAATGAATAAGGTCTGCGTTTCCTTCTAATTCCATCTTTTGCAATATCCGTTGTTTTCTTTTTCGGCAAGCGTCATCACGAATATTCAGTAGATTGGAAATTTCCTTCGTACTAAGATTCATATATATGTAAGAGATGAAACGGATGTCATTTGCATTTAATTCGGGGTGTTTTTGTTTTAGTCGTGACAATAAGCCTTGATTTACTTCTTCAAAATGCTTTAAAAAAGTATCCCATTCTTTATTGGAATTAAGTTGTCTTTCCAATGTTTTTATATGAGCATACAATTGTTTATTATTATTTGAATCGGAGATTTCAGATAAATGGGAGATCCATTCTTCAAGCATTTGATCTCGATTGGTCAGAAAGATTGCTTTGGCTGAAAGTTGGCGGTTGCGAAGTTCTATTTCGCTTTTCAATTGTTTTTGTTCTAAAAGTGCTTTGGTTTCTTTTTCTTTCAATTGTTTTTCCAACAATAGGTTTTCGCTTTTTTCATTATCTAATTCCAATTCTATAATTTTACGTTTGCTTTCTTCCAATATTTTTTCTTGCTTTTGTTTTATATTGCGGTTTCTTATCCACCAGATAAAGAAAATAAGCAGGATTAAAATAATTCCAATCACGGCATAGAAAAACTTTCGTTCGCTTTTCAGTTGAGTTTCTTTCAAGGATAATTCGTGTTGATAGTTTTGTATTTCGAATTTTATTTTACTACTTTCATAAAGATGCCCGTTTTGTATTCTATAAAGAGAATCATTCATCAAAAGAACAGAATCTTTATAAAGAAGTGATTTGTCGTAATTTCTCGTTTTATAATTCAAATCCGAAAGGAATGCATATACCTGAGACTTGGAATCAATATCGTCGTTGTTTATCAAAGATTTTTGCGCGTAGTAAGTAGCTTCGGAAAGATTTCCCAAATGATAATACGCTTTTGCCATATAGAAATACATTTCAGAAGATAAGACCGGATGATTTTCTATTTCAGACTCTTGCAATAATTCGCAAGACTTATTTATAACTAAATTATATTTTCCTTTCAATAAATAATTTTCCAACAATATCACATTAGCTCCCATATATTTATCGGGAATAGACGAGACATAACTTAAAGCTTCATTCAAATATTTTTCTGCCAATTCAAGTTGATTCAATTTATTATATACAATCCCCAAATTGATCGAATAAAACCCCACTTTTATTAAATCATCATTCTTTTGTGCTATATCGTATGCTTTATGAAAATATTCTTCAGACTTGCTGTAATTTTTTTCTTTGGAATAAAGAATCGCAATATTATTCAAGACAATCATGGTCTGTTGATCATCTAAATGTTTTAATGACACCGTGTAAGCTTGAAGATAATAATTCAATGCCTCACCATAATCAAACATAATATAATGAGTAATTCCAATATTATTTAAGGAGAGAAATAATTGTTCGTACCAATTATTTTGCTCCGCGATAAGACGAGTTTCTTCGAGTATCTCCAATGCTCTGACATAATCTTTTTTTATAAATATAGCCTCCACGCTAACTTTAAGAATCGAGTCGCAATATTGAATCGTTCTTGATTGTGAAAAAGAATTTACACAAATCAAGAGATAAACAAATAGAAA
>DAIPZW010000097.1:0-6666 GCA_036781965.1 Bacteroidales bacterium | reverse complement strand
GGGGCAAAGTTACAAATCCTATATAATATAAACTAATTATGCTCATTTACTTAGATATTCGCCGCTTAAAATATTCATACAAGTATGAATTAACAGCAAAAGATAAATTTATATATTCCTGATGAAACTGTCTAAGTCGATGCTCTTTTCAAGTCCTAATTTCTTCTTCAGACGAGTGCGGCTCTTAAACACCGAACGAGGTTCAATATTGAGAATTTGGGCAATCTGTTTGGTAGACATTCCAATCTTAAAATAAGCACAAAGCCGCAAATTTTCCTCTGTAAGGTTTCCTGCAAAATTTTTCAATTTGTCAAAAAAACTGGGGTGTACCTCTTCGAAGTGGCATTTGAAGTCTTTCCATTCCTCATCTACATTAAAATTGTTCTTTATGACTTCCTTTATTTTCAAAGATACTTCAATCGGCTCTTTTTCACAATTATAAATAAAGGTGTTCAAATCATCTATTTGTTTCAATATATGGTTTTTATTCGACAACAAGAGAGAATAGGATGTTATCTCGCGCTTCTTTACCTCTATCGTCTCTTCTTGCTTTTCTTTTTCCAAGAGCTGGATTTTTATTTCATGTTCATAGCGGTCTTTCAAGAAACGATTTTCGTTTTCTTTTTGCTTCTTCTGCTGTTGAACAAACATCAGTATCGTTGATATTAGCAAAATAGTCAATGCCAGCATCACCGATATGATAACTACTTGTTTATTGCGCAATTCTACTTTCTGTTCGGCAATAATGAGGTTCTTCTCTGAAGTTTCCAGCGAAGTGAGAATATAGCGCTGGTTCAATTCGATTGTTTTGAAGCTGGGTATCAACTTCCACGACAAGTCTTTGTATTTTTTTAGATAAAATAGTGCATTCTCATCATCATCCAATGTCTCATAGGTAGAGGATATGGTTTCGTAGAGTAGCGAAAGATTAATCATATTGCCATTTTCCTCCATTAAAGGTTTAGCTTTGAAGAAATAGTCAAGAGCTCGTTTCGGGTCGCCTGTCGTTTTCGACACATAGACTCCCATATTGAGATAAAAAACTGCATTTATTTTAGGGTTATCAATATGCTGTATCAACTCATCCGTTTTCTGCAAATAATGATAGAACATATCCATATTCCCAATAGAGTAATAAGCCGATCCGAGATTGAGGTATATGGCGGCAAGCGGTCCTGACTCTTCTTTAGGCAAATAATTCAACTGAGAACTCAATATGGTGAGCGAATCGATAACTTGTCCGTATTCATATTCGAAAAAGTGAAGACGATACATGTTCTGTTTGATCCGAAAATATTCAACATCATCGGGAGTAAGCATTTCCAATGCTTCAGTATAGTAGATATTACTCAAATCGAAGAGGTAGATATTGCTGCATAATCCGCCGAGCAATCTCAGAGTCTTAATAGTAAATGTATCGTTGCCGGACAAGCGGAATTGGCTAAGCGACTTCATTAATATAGAAAAAGCCTCGGAGTAGTTTTCTGTGGCAAAATTACACAATCCCTGCGAATAGAGAAGTAATTCTTTCTCGAAAGGAGTGGTATTATAAGCGGGGCTAATACAGTTTTTGATACGACTATCAAGTGTAGCATCTGTCAGTTCATGCTCTGCATACAGTTCAGCTTCGCGATACAGGGTTTCTATGGTTAGTTTCAAACTATCGCCCGAATCTTGAGTAAGACTGTATAGCGTATCTAACAATTGAATCGATTTTGTCAACTGGGAGTAGGATATGCGATCGAAAAGATTGGCTATTGAATCGAACTTACTCTCTTGAGCATAAATAGACAATACAAATACCCACAAAGAGAACACAAATATAGATCTTTTGACAAAAGAGAGTTTTATTTTCTTCATCTGAATAGCACCCGTTTCTCTTTGATAAATCAGGAATGGGGCTGTAAAGGTAAGAAAAAGAACTAAAAATCAAAAGGTGATCCGAGTTTTACTTAGAGCAAACGTACAAAATAATGAATCCTGAAACATTTTTTTCGGAAACTGAAAATGGGCAATCAAACTTTGAATTGAAGCTTAATCGCCCATCGATAATTTGCCTAAAGATACCTTTTAAATCTTTCTCATCTTTACTTCTTGATAATCTTTTGATTAATTACATTATCCTCCATCTCTATTTTCAATAAATAAACACCTTGAGTATAATTTCCCATATTGATATCTTTGTTATTTATTTCTTTCAATAGATTGCCATTGATATCGTATAAATATGCTTTGGTAAATTCTCCTAAGATGGTTAAGGTATGTTTCACAGGGTTTGGATACGCGTATACCGAATGCTCACCGGAAATATTTTCTATGCCTGAGTACTCAATGCATGCTTCCTCTTTTTCCGATTCACTTTGGGTAATATAATAGTAAGCAGATACTTGATAACATACATCTTTCTCTTGAGGAGCTTGAGTGTCGAGATACACATTACGTCCCGCCATATCTTCATTTCCTTTTATAGCTACTCCATCACGATAAATCAAATACCCCAACATCCCAAATGGCGAGTTAATTTCATCTCCTTTAGATATACTTGCTCTTAGCGCAATCGAGTTGCGCGTTCCTGCTTGTTTCAAGGTATGCCAAGTCCTGCCTCCGTTTTCGCTATATAGATTTGATTTTCCGTCCATTTCTTCTTTTGGAGTCATGCCTATAGCTAAGCTGTTTTCATTGTGAGTAACGACTTCTATTCCATAATAGAACGGTTTGGTAATATCTAGGGCAAGTGGTGTTTCTAATTCAAATGTATTCCATGCATTTGGAATATAGGATTGTATGGGATAATTCAATACTTGTTCTTCTCCAGAGAAAGCCACTAATTTATAAGTAGCCAATTCCACATTTTCTGCCGAAATAAGGAAAGAAGTTATTGATTTTAGGAAGTAGCCTTCGAATGATTTCAAATCATTTGTATCGAATAGGTTGGCAGCTATAAAAGGTACGCCCTCATTGCCAATCCCTATAATGTTGTCGTCTAAGGCATCTACTTCGAAATACGACAAGTTGGCTGTTTCGTTGGGAGCTGCCCACGACAAAGACACGTGACCATTGTTTAATCGGGTAGCAATCAAATTAACCGGCTTTTCTGTTATGATTTCATCTTCCGGCTCATAAACTCTAATATTATCAATAAGCCAGCCTGATTCTTCATTAATACTTTCTCCACTTCCTGTGAAACGTATCCTTATTACCTTTCCTCCTGCCCATTGAGAGATGTTATATTTCTTCATTAAAAACGGATTATCATACACCTCCGGATGGTAGCTGTCTATCATTTGCCAATCGCTTCCGTCAAAAACTTCCAGTGTAAGCACATGTTTTTGAGTATTAAACGATAATGCATGAGAGATCGTAAAAGATAAGTATAACTCATCGGCATTTGTTGCATCCAAATAGGGAGAAACGATGTATTCCGAATAAAATCCGCCACCGGGTAAGGACAGAAGCATGCCCGGAGGAAGTAACCCGAATTCAACCGTTGTCCATAAAGAAAGAACAGCATGTTGAGGATTCCAAAAGCAAGCATCAAGAGAACGAGTATCAAACCCATCATAGAAAGGTAATTGCAGGGTAGCCATATTGATTTTTACTTTGTCGGTCAATCTTGATTCTGTCGATCCATTCCAAACTGCCGATATTTGATAGTAATAGGTTCCATTGACAAGGTTTTCATCATTATAGCTTAAATTATTGATGAGTGTTTCATTGATTTTAACCCCATTCCTGTAAATATTATACCCTTCTAACGTGGAACCGGTATCTTCGTCGGGTTGTTCCCAAGTCAAGTTTACGCTTCCCTGTCCTACGTCGTTTGCTGAAAGGTTTTTAGGCGAGGCATAGCCATTTAGTTGTTCGAAAATATCAACTACCCACATGGTGTTGTGAACTGTCTCGTATCCGAAGCCGGTTATGCGCGAGCCGTCGGCCGATATGGCTTGAGCCGAATGGAACATAAAGTTCGTGGGGACTTCTATTTCCAACTGGGATAAATAATCGGAGAGGTGCATTACTCCTACTTTCTCAATATATATCACTGCCGAAACATCTATCATTCCCGTACAACCCACCACAATGCCGTTGTCAGAGACTCCGAGTGGAGTCACTTTTCCAATTGAAGAACCGAAATCAATAAATATCCCTTTTTCAATATCATAGAGCCCGTTAGGAGAAATAGCTGCATATTTTCCATTGGCGCTGATAGCTGTTACTTGACCATTAAGCAATGTACCATTGTGTGATATGGCAGTGAATTCTCCATCAATCCATAAGACCGGATTCCGACCGGTCGTAGAACCTAAGTTTGCCCATCCGCCGATGATAGCTCCATCATCCGAAATAGCCACAGCACGACCCAATGCGTTTCCTTCTACAGGAAGGGTTTCAGGCTGCGCATTGATCCACAATATAGGCTCTAAATTTTTTTGCGCGTTGTACATGCTTCCTGCAATCATAGTGCCGTCGGCTGATATGGCATCAGCATAGCCTCCTAAAGTCAAATCGTCATGATAAGGTACACCTTCTCGAAGTCCAAAGCTATGCCATTCTCCATCTTTGTAATAAGAAGCGACTTCTAATGGAATAGCTCCATCTGAAAATTCAACCATGTAGTTGTAGTCCCAGTGAGAACCTGCAATTATTCCATTATTCGATACCGCAATTCCTTTTGATGTCTCCTCAGCCAGAAGGACAATCCCGTCTTCTTCTGTCCAAATAGCAGCCAATCCTCCTTGTGTCTTATAGCCCGTGACATATTTTCCATTAGAAGATATTCCTTGCACATAAAAGCCTGGTTCGGAATAAACGAATTCTCCTTTCGAGCCATCAGTTATAATTTCTTGAAGGACAATGGATACTTCTTTATCTTTGTTTGCAATTCTGACACTACCTGTTGCTGTTTTGAATAATTCTTTGGTTATTACATAATTATGAGTCCCGTTTGGAAGATCGATTGAATATATGCCCGCGGGGAGTGTTTCTCCTCCAACGCTTAACGTAGCATCTCCTATTGAATTGCCGTTCTTGTTTTTAATATCAAATGTGACAGAGTATGTATTTGCAGTTGAAAGCGTTATATTCACTATTTCGTTATCATCCACTACGATCATTTTGTCTGTTACTGGAGTGTACCCCTCTTTAATCACTGTATATTCATAAATATCGGGTAGCAGATTTACTTCACCCGATGCATGTGCCACTCCATTAATCATAATGGTGGCGTCTTCCACCATATTGCCTTCATTGTCTGTGATATTAAAGGTTACATCGTAATAAGTGTCGGGGACACCCATGTATGTGAAGTTATTGAGTAAAGGAATGAATACATAACCCTCAATGTCGAGCCCGAGATTGGTTATTATGCGATCAGGCAAGCTTTCCGTGGCAAGTCTTAGATCCTCGGGAATAGACAGGAGTCCTGAGATGCTGGGTTTTCCTTCTTTTCGTATAATATACTTATATAAGCCTGGTACAAGTTGGTCAAACTCGTACTCTCCTTCAGCATTCATTTCATAATTAAGCGAGATGGTTGCATCGTCAATAAAAAAATAGTCTCGATCCATGCCCATACGTTCCTCATAGCCCATTAGAATGGTGATGTCAAAAGTTTCTTCTGAGAATGCGAAGTTACAATTGAAAGCATTCATTAAAATAAAAACAAACAGCCCTAAAGTAGTTAATCTTTTTTTCATATTAATATAGTTTTAATGATGATAATAAGCATTGCGACATGCTTAATGTTATATTCCATGCAAATGTATTGTATTTATGGATAAATCAGTCATAATTATATGAGACAAATGTGGGACATCGGATAATTATCAGTTCTTTTTTCGGTTTCAAGCAACGAAACGAAGTGTTTCTCCTAATGAAACGAAGTGTTTCGTCTAATGAAACAGATTGTTTCAACCAATGAAACGAAGTGTTTCAAGGCTTGAAATTTTTTGAAACTATAATTCCTTAAAAATTAAGAGCGAGTTGTCTGTCTTTGGAAAGCAGAGCGAAGGACATACGATGGTAAGGCGTGGCGCCATGTTGCTCTATTCCGGCACGATGTTTCTTAGTTGGATACCCTTTATTCTTATTCCAATCATAATGAGGGTATTGTTGATGTAAGTCAAGCATATACTCGTCCCGATGCGTTTTAGCTAAGACAGAAGCTGCCGCAATGGAGAGATATTTCCCGTCTCCTTTTACGATAGTCGTATGAGGTATTTCGGGATAAGGTTTGAAACGGTTGCCGTCTATAAGTAAATGTTCGGGCGTAATGTTTAATTGGTCAATGGCACGATGCATAGCCCAAAAAGACGCATTCAAAATATTTATTTCGTCTATTTCTTCGGGAGTTACGACTCCGACTGCCCAAGCTAAAGCATGAGTTTCTATGAAAGGGCGTAGCTTCTCCCGTTGTCTTTCGGTCAATTGCTTGGAATCGTTTAGTTCCTGGCAAGAGAAATCGGGAGGAAGAATCACTGTAGCCGCAAAAACGGCTCCTGCTAAGCATCCTCTTCCGGCTTCGTCGCATCCGGCTTCTATTTTGTCTGGATTTAAATAAGGAAGAAGCATGCGTATAGGTCTATATTTATTTTTATCCAGTTTTTAAAAAATGTAACTATTCAGCCACAAATATAAGCATAAAATCTAGATTTACAGATATAGCCG
>DAIPZW010000096.1:0-6707 GCA_036781965.1 Bacteroidales bacterium | reverse complement strand
CTAAGTTGCGGAGGCAGGACTTGAACCTACGACCTCTAGGTTATGAGCCTAGCGAGCTACCAACTGCTCCACCCCGCGATATTGGAATGCAAAGGTAATGCTTTTTTCTTTATTTCCAAATAAAATAGAACTTTTTTTTATTTTTCTTGCTTAAGTGCTAGAATAAATCTATTTTTGCACAATCTAATTAAAACTGTGCAAATATATGCCGGCTACCATAGCTAAGACAAGAGAAAGACTTATCGAAGTAGCGCGTCAGCTTTTTGCAAGAACTGGCGTAGAGAACACAACGATGAATGATATAGCAACTGCTTCTCAAAAGGGAAGACGGACGCTTTATATCTACTTTAAAAATAAAGAAGATATATATCATGCTGTTTTAGAAGCAGAACTTTCTATTTTGTATAACTCTTTAGACACAGTTGTTCAAAAAAATCTTCAGGCAGACCAAAAATTATTGGAACTTATAAATACTCGTTTCGAATCTATACGGATTGTTGTTGTTCGTAACGGGACTTTGAAGGCAAATTTCTTTCGAAATATTTGGAAAGTCGAGAATGTTCGCAAAGATTTTGATGCGAAAGAAGTTTCTTACATTCGAGATATATTGAAAGAAGGGATTGACTCCGGAATATTTGAAGTGGAAAATCCGGATTCGATGGCGCTTGTCTTACACCATGCCTTGAAAGGTTTGGAAGTTCCCTACATACGAGGTATTGCATGGGGTAAATCTTCTGTCAGAGGTGATGGAACTCAAAGTATAATCAATCTATTATTTAACGGAATAAAGAAAAAATGAAATTATTAGAAGGAAAAACAGCTATTATTACCGGAGCTGCACGAGGAATCGGTAAAGCAGTCGCAATTCGCTTTGCAGAAGAAGGATGTAATATTGCATTTACAGATTTAGCTATCGATGAAAATGCAAAACAAACAGAAGCAGAACTTGCGGCTTTAGGAGTAAAAGCAAAAGGGTATGCTTCCAATGCGGCAAACTTTGATGATACTCACGAAGTAGTAAAAACAATTGTCGAAGACTTTGACAAAGTAGATATATTAATCAACAATGCGGGAATTACTCGCGATGGTTTGATGATGAGAATGTCTGAACAACAATGGGATATGGTTATAAATATCAATTTGAAGTCGGCATTTAATTTTATTCATGCTTTGACTCCTTATATGATTAAGCAAAAATCCGGAAGCATTGTCAATATGAGTTCGGTTGTTGGTGTTCATGGTAATGCAGGTCAAGCTAATTACTCTGCATCTAAGGCAGGAATGATTGGGTTGGCTAAATCCATCGCTTTAGAATTAGGTTCTCGCGGGATTCGTGCGAATGCAATTGCGCCGGGATTTATTGCTACTGAAATGACAGAACAGCTTTCGGAAAGTGTACGCGAAGAATGGGCTAAACAAATACCTTTGCGTCGCGCAGGAACTCCTTCCGACGTTGCAAATGCTTGTATATTCCTTGCTTCTGACTTGTCTTCTTATATAACAGGACAAGTAATTCAGATAGATGGTGGAATGAACACCTGATATGAAAGTCATTTACGAAGACAATCATATTATTGCGGTTAGTAAGACTTGTTCCGAGATCGTTCAAGGCGACAAGACAGGAGATAAACCGCTTTCGGAGATTGTCAAAGAATATATTAAAGAAAAATATAATAAGCCGGGAAATGTTTTTCTCGGTGTTACGCATAGATTGGACAGGCCCGTTTCGGGCTTGGTCCTTTTTGCACGGACAAGTAAAGCCTTGACGCGGATGAATGAACTGTTTCGCGAAGGAAAGATCAAGAAAACGTATTGGGCAATCGTTAAAAACAAACCTCCATATACGGAAGGTGAATTGACGCATTACTTGGTTCGAAATGAAAAACAAAACAAATCCTATGCTTACGATACGGAAAAACCAAATTCTAAGAAAGCGATCTTGGGTTATCGTTTGATAGGTGCTTCGGATAATTATTATTTGTTGGAGATAGATTTGAAAACAGGAAGACATCATCAAATAAGATGTCAATTAGCCAAAATGGGTTGTCCGATTAAAGGAGATTTGAAATATGGCTTCCCTCGTTCCAATCCTGATGGGGGAATTAGTTTGCATTCGAGGAAAGCTTCCTTTATTCATCCCGTAACAAAAGAAGAAATTGAAATTGAAGCGCCGCTTCCAAGTGATAAGTTGTGGCGTCAATTTGAAAAATAATACATTTATAATATAAAACCCTCATGGAAATAACTGCTGCTCATTGGGTCGGCTTTCTGATTTTTGTAGTAATCATGCTTTTGCTTGACTTAGGTGTCTTTCATAAAAAAGATACTGTGGTTAAAGTTAAATCTGCTTTAGCTTGGAGTGCTTTTTGGATAAGTTTGGCATTGATATTTAATGTCTTTGTCTATTATTACATGGGCAAGGAGCAAGCCTTTGACTTCTTTACCGCCTACCTTTTAGAAAAATCCTTGAGTGTTGATAATCTCTTTGTCTTTATTCTCATCTTCAGCTACTTTAATATCGAGCCTAAATATCAGCATAAGATTCTCTTTTGGGGAATATTAGGAGCTTTAATGATGCGGGCTATATTTATATTTGCCGGAGTTGCTTTGATTACTAAATTCAGTTGGATTATGTATATATTCGGAGCATTCCTTATATATACAGGTATAAAAATGCTATTTGAAAAAGACGATGCCGAAAACTTCAACCCCGAAGAAAACTTCATTGTTAAGCTTTTCAAGAAGATAGTTCCTATTACCAGCTACAATCCCGATGGTAAGTTCTTTATTAAAAAGGACGGTCGCCGTTATGCTACGACTTTCTTTGTCGCTTTATTGTTTATCGAAGCCTCAGACTTAATCTTTGCGGTCGATTCTATACCAGCAGTCTTGTCTGTCTCTAAAAATACTTTCATTGTCTTTACTTCCAATATCTTTGCGATACTCGGATTGCGTTCTTTGTATTTCGCTTTGAACGGCATTATGGAGTATTTCCATTATTTGAAATATGCCTTGGCAGGGATTCTCTCTTTTATAGGAATCAAGATGTGTATAAATGAATTAGCGCATGCTATGCATTGGGATATATATATATCCAATTTCGTTTCTTTAGGTGTGATTATCGGTCTGTTGGCTGTTTCAATTTTATTATCCATTGTTCATAAGAAGAAAGAAGACGAGAAAAGCGAATGATTTATTCTTGTTCTTTTTTTACCTTTGCACTCCCATTAATGTATTAAATTATGGAAGATATTGTTTATTCTAATTATACTATTGACTTTGCCCGAGTGGCATTGGAGTACTGCGCTTTTGTCGAGAAAATAAGAGAAAGCGACAAAAAGACCTTTGTAGATAACATGACAAAGGTTTTGCCTTTGCTTTATCTGAAAATATCAATCATTCCTCCTATTGAAGTCAGCTACGAATCGGAACTTACTCCTAAAGTAACCGAAGGAATGTATTCGCAAGTGCAGGCAAATGTGGCGGAGATACTTGGAGAAGATGATTTATACTTAGAAACTTTCCATCCTGATATTAAATTAAGCGATTCTCCGGTCGCGGTGAAAGTTTCGGAAGACCTTGCTGATATTTATCAAGACTTAGGCAACTTTATCGGCATTTTTAAGAATGGACAAAAGGAAACAATGAACGATTCATTGGCTCTTTGTGTAGAAAACTTCAAACAGTTTTGGGGACAACGCTTAGTAAATGCCCTCCGAGCCCTTCATTATATTAAATACAAACAGAATATCGAGTAGATTTTGAGAACAACTATTACAAAAGAAGAGATTGCCGGACTTAAATTAGAGGAATTTGAAGGCAAAATCATAGAAGTACCTAACGATAAATCTGTTCAAGGAGCGATTGAATACTTAAATCAATTCAATGTGCTGGGTTTTGATACGGAGAGTCGCCCCTCTTTTAGAAAAGGAAATACAAACAGTATTGCTTTGATGCAATTGGCTGCGGAAGATGTTTGTATTCTGTTTCGTTTGAATAAATTAGGCTTCCCAAAATCCCTTTTGCAACTTCTTTCTAATCCGGATATTTTGAAAGTCGGTATATCTGTTAAAGATGATTTTCAAGCTATTAGACGAAAGACTGATTTCTTTCCTGCCGGGTTTGTCGATTTGCAACGAATGGTTACGACAGTCGGTATAGAAGATATGAGTTTGCAAAAAATATATGCCATTCTTTTTAATAAGAAAATATCCAAGCGCCAACGTCTTTCGAATTGGGAAGCCAATGAACTGACTGAATTACAAAAGAAATATGCAGCCCTCGATGCTTGGGCATGCCTTAAAATATATAATGAATTATGCCTTACGGAAAAATATACTTAAAAAACAAAAAAGAAGAATCTCTAAAAAGATACCACCCTTGGATATTCTCCGGAGCTATTGATCGTGTTGATGCTCCTATTGAAGAAGGAGATGTGGTGGAAGTATATAATTCTCAAGGCGACTTTCTTGCATTGGGGCATAGTCAAATCGGTTCTATAGCTGTTCGAGTGTTGAGTTTTCAGAAAGAAACGGTCGATATTCCTTTTTGGAAGAAGAAAATAGAGTCGGCTTATCGTTTGAGAAAGAACTTAGGCTTGATAAATCCACCTGAAAATAATATATATCGACTTATTCACGGCGAAGGCGACGATATGCCCGGGCTTATTGTTGATGTTTATGGAAATACGGCAGTTATGCAAGCCCATTCTCCGGGTATGCATATTCATCGAATGGATATTTCTGAAGCTTTGAAGCAAGTAATGGACAAAGAAATAGAAAATGTTTATTATAAATCCGAAGGAACATTACCCTATAAAGCAGGGTTAGGTGCGGAAAACGGTTATTTGATTGGAGGAGAGCAGGTATCTTTAATAGCCATCGAGAATGATATTCAATTTCATATTGATTGGCAAAAAGGACAAAAGACAGGTTTCTTTGTAGATCAGAGAGATAATCGTAGCCTCTTGGAAAAATATTCCAAAGGTCGGAATGTCTTGAATATGTTTTGCTATACCGGCGGATTTTCATGCTATGCTATGCGCGGAGATGCTAAATTAGTGCACTCGGTGGATAGTTCTACCAAAGCAATTGCCCTAACAGATGAAAATATTACTTTGAATTTTCCTAATGATAAACGACATCAGTCGTTTGCGGAAGATGCTTTTAAATATATGGCGAAAGTAAAAGATGAATATGATCTGATTATTTTAGATCCTCCTGCTTTTGCCAAACATCGCAAGGTGCTTAAAAATGCTTTGCAAGGCTATCGTAAACTAAATGCGGTCGCTTTTGAGAAAATAAAGTCGGGCGGAATTGTTTTCACTTTTTCATGTTCCCAAGTAGTCACCAAAGAAAATTTCCGATTAGCGGTATTTAGCGCAGCAGCTCAAGCAGGAAGAAAAGTAAAAATACTTCATCAACTTACACAACCGGCAGATCATCCGATAAATATCTATCATCCCGAAGGAGAATACTTAAAAGGATTAGTTTTAGAAGTAGAATAAGTCTTGAATAGTTAAATAACATTAAATTTTTATTTTTCTGCCGAAAAAGTATGTTTTATAACATAAAAACATATACTTTTGTGGCGTGTTTTTCATGGTATTAGATTTAAGGTTAATGATAAAGAGTGGTTGTCGTGATGGCAACCTTTTCTTTTTTTTAACCCATAGGAATAATAAAAAAGGATGTCGAGATCGACATCCTTTTTCTATAAGTGTTTGATTTGAAATTATTTACCTACGTGCTTGTCTGCTTGTTTTTTCATTCTTTCTGAGCGTTTAGCACTCTCAGGATGTGAAGAAAACATTTGTTGTATGCGAGAAGACTCAGCTCCGTTTGATAATTCTATAAATTTTAATAATGCATTTGACATGCCATAAGGATCAAATCCACCTTGAATTAAAATTTTCAATGCATAGTCATCAGCTTCATTTTCTTGTTTTTGAGAAAATTGAGCACCTGTGAAAGATTTAGCTAAGTCGCCTAGTTCTGAATCGGATAGTTTTTTAGCAGTATCTCCTGTTGCTCCTACAGCATCTACCGCAGCAGAAGTAAGATATGCATTCTTAATAGCATCTTTTACGTCATTGTTTGCGATGTGTCCGATTTCATGTCCGATAATAGCAGCCAATTCATCATCAGTCATAATATCCATTAAAGAAGAAAAGACACGAATACTTCCATCTCCGCAAGCAAATGCATTGATGTCAATTACTTCATATACTTTATAGTTCAATTTCATCCCTCTAATATTTACAGGACCGATTTGATCTACAATGCGGTTCAGTCTCTTGGAGTATTCCGAATCTTCGGGCGATACAGGGTTGTTTGCATCCATCCATTCGATAGCTTCGCGGCATAAATTTACCACATCAGCGTCGGAAAGTGTAATTGCAGTGGCTGCATTTTTAGCTGCACTACCTAATTTTTGGGAATCTAGTTTTTTACCACCAATTTTAATTTGCGCCATAGAAGCTGCGCTAAACATAAGTGTTAAAGCTAATAAAGTTACAATTCTTTTCATGTGTCTGATTTTTATTAATTACGAGGGCAAAGATATAATAAATTTTTAATTTACGATTTTAGATTTACAATTTACGATTATCGCAAAGAATAAACGTTATGGCAAACGAAGTGAAGCGATCTATTTCGATTTTCATTGCATATTTGATATTCATTTTTAGAAAAATTCCATACGAGTTT
>DAIPZW010000095.1:0-6759 GCA_036781965.1 Bacteroidales bacterium | reverse complement strand
AAGACTGTATTTGCTTTGAAATAGCAAAAAAATCGGCTGCGGATTTTAGGTATATAATCTTAAATCTTAAATCAAAAAATCGCAAGCGTTTTTTTCGTATCTTTGGGGCGAAATTAAATTCACAAACCAAATAGAAAATTAAAGATGAAACAAGTTATTTCAAGTACAAAGGCTCCTGCTGCGATAGGACCTTATTCCCAAGCGATTAGAACAGGAAATCTGTTCTTTTTATCAGGTATGCTGCCCATAGATCCTGCTACAGGCGAATTTGCACCCGGTGGAGCAACCGAACAAACCGAACAAATATTCAAAAATATCAAAGGTCTATTGGAAGATGCAGGTCTTACGTTGGAGCATGTGGTAAAAACAACTGTGTTTTTGCACGATATGGCTGATTTCGGCGCTATGAATGAAGTATATAGCAAGCATTTCCAGCTGCCTTACCCGGCGCGTTCGGCGTTTGCAGTGAAAACATTACCGAAAAATGCCTTGGTTGAAATTGAAATCATAGCCTCCTTGGATTAATACCAGGCATGGAGCAATTTCTTCAGCAATTAAATGAAAATCAAAGAGAAGCGGTCCTTTATAATGAAGGACCTTCTTTGGTTATAGCCGGAGCTGGTTCGGGCAAAACCCGCGTCTTGACCTATAAAATAGCCTACTTGCTGAAAAACGGCATTGCTCCTTATAATATACTTGCCCTGACGTTCACTAATAAGGCTGCGCGCGAGATGAAGTCGCGCATCGCTCAGATTACGGAGGTTGCGGTGGCTCAAAGACTATGGATGGGGACTTTTCATTCGGTCTTTTCCAGAATTCTGCGCCGTGAAGCCGACCATATAGGCTTTTCGTCCGACTTTACGGTCTATGATTCGCAAGATTCAAAGAACCTGATCAAGTCGATAATCAAAGAAAAGCAACTGGATGATAAGATTTATAAGCCAAACGTCATACAATCGCGCATTTCCAGAGCTAAAAATGCCTTGATAACTCCTTCACGCTACGAAATAGACAGGGAATTGATAGCCGATGATAGTCATAACAAGAGAGGAAGAACGGTCGAAATCTATACGGAATACTGTAACCGGATGAAAACGTCTAATGTAATGGACTTTGACGACCTACTTCTCTACACGCATATCCTTTTGAAAAATAAACCCGAAGTACTTGACCGCTATCGTAACCAATTTCGTTTCATACTTATCGATGAATATCAAGATACAAACCCTGTACAGCATGAGCTTGTCCGCTTGTTGGGACAGGATCATCGTAGAATTTGTGTCGTAGGTGACGATGCTCAAAGTATTTATTCGTTTCGTGGAGCCAATATAGGTAATATACTGAACTTTCAAAAGGACTATCCCGAAAGTAAGCTATTTAAGTTGGAACAAAACTACCGCTCTACGCAGACGATAGTCAATGCTGCCAACTCCTTAATCAAGAAGAACCGCGAACAAATCGACAAAACGGTTTTTTCCGAGAAAGAAATAGGCGAGAAAATACAGGTTATCAGTGCCTATTCCGATTATGAAGAAGGACATAACGTAGCCGGTCGGATCGCCGAACTGCGTATGTTGAAGAGTTACCCATATAGTGATTTCGCTATCCTTTATCGTACCAATGCGCAAAGTCGAATCTTTGAGGAAGCCCTGAGAAAGGTGAACATACCCTACAGAATCTACGGCGGACTCTCGTTCTATCAACGGAAAGAAATAAAAGACATCATCGCATATATGCGTTTAGTGGTGAATCCAAACGATGAAGAAGCCTTGAAAAGGATTATTAATTATCCTACAAGAGGAATCGGCGATACAACGCTTAACAAAATCATCTCGGCAGCCTCTCTTCAGAGCGTTAGTCTATGGAAAGTTTTGTCGGCGCCTATCGAATACGGACTTTCAATCAATAAAGGCACAGCTACAAAGCTTGCAGACTTCAGAGAATTGATTGATAGTTTGATAAGGGACAATGAAACGCTCAATGCTTACGAGTTGGGGACGGAAATAATCCGCCGGACAGGATTGATGGCTACTCTTTATAACGATACAACCCCCGAAGGTTTGAGTAGAGTGCAAAACATTGAAGAATTAAGCAATAGCTTGCACGATTTTGTAGATACACGCCTCGAAGAAGGCATTGAAACCATCAAGTTGAGCGACTTCCTGTCGGAAGTAGCCCTCTTGACCGACCAAGATACTGGCAATCCGGAAGATACAAACCGCGTAACGATGATGACAGTGCATGCCGCCAAAGGTTTGGAGTTTAAGAATGTCTTTGTAGTAGGCTTGGAAGAAGAATTATTCCCTTCCCAGCAATGCAGAAACGACTTTCGAGCCTTAGAAGAAGAGCGTAGATTGTTTTATGTCGCCCTTACCCGCTCGGAAGAGAATTGTGTTTTGACTTATGCCAAGTCTCGCTATCGCAATGGACAGTCTATGATGTGTTCGCCGAGTCGTTTTTTGAAAGATATAGAACCCGACTACCTGCGTTTACCTTCCGAATTAGCCTTTGAACGGAGAGATACGCCTTCTTTCCGTCAGCCTGTTTCGTTTCCTCAAGCAGAGCGGGAGCTTTATCAGCCGAAGTTGTCTCGGATAGTAAGACAAAAAGAAGAATCAAGCCATCAACAGCTCGGAGAATTAAATGTCGGCGACCGTATTCAGCACGAACGCTTTGGTTTAGGCACTATCACCGAACTTACAGGCGAGAATGAAAACGCCAAAGCCACCGTTTCTTTCGATAGCTTCGACACCAAGAAATTATTACTTAAGTTTGCGAAGTTCACTAAGGTTGAGGAGTAGGGTTTATCTTATCCCTCTTTTCAAAGGTTCTTCTCTTTGAGTATAAAAATGAGGAGACGTGATATCTAAACCGGCATCCTTGAATTTATCCTGAATATTCTCCCTTAAAGAAGTCATAATCGAGGTCAATCTGTCAGCATCTTTTATATAAGCATTGATTTGGTAAGTAACATAAAAGTCATCAAAAGATTGTTCAAGCACAAAAGGGTGGGGATGTTTGCTTATTCCTTCCGTGGCTAAGGCTGATTCGATCAATAAGTCGTGAACTGTGCGCCAAGGAGTATCATAATCCATCGTAACATCTAAGTGAATAATCAAACCTAAGGTTCTGGCAGACTCACTTAAGTTAGTTGTCTGCGAATTCATTATCATACTATTCGGAATAGTCACAATTTCATTCTTTAATGTCTTGATTCGAGTCACGATTGGCGTTCGTTCAATGACGTTTCCTATGAGATCATTCAACTTGATCCGGTCTCCTATTTTAAAAGGTCGCATATAGGTAATAATAATCCCCGAAACCAAGTTGCCAATAGCGGAACTTGAACCTAAAGAAACAATCAAACCGACAAAAACCGAGATTCCTTGAAATACTGCCGAGTCAGATCCGGGCAATAAAGGATAAATCAAAGCAATCATAAAGGCGTAGAGCAAGAAACGAATGATACTGTAAGTAGGTTTTGCCCAATCCGGATAGAATTTAGAGATTTTGAGTCGCCCACTATCGATTTCCATCGCAAGATACTTGACTCCTTTAATTACATAGCGGATAACCAACCATATCAAAGCAATACTAAATAGATTAGGAATGTAATTGACGACGGATTTTCCCATGCTTTTTATTGGAGTAACAATGTATGAAAAGATAGTTCTTGCCAAATGTTCCGTTTGTGGGAATATACTGAATAGCATAGGGATTATAATAATCAATTGAACTAGAATAACCACCCATCGGAGTATATTTAAGAAGAAATAGGCGATTTTTTCTTCTTTTTCTTGGCTCAATAATTCGTATTCTCTAATAAATATGGGTTTGAATATCTTTTCTTTTTTACTGTGTAATAGTTGTTTTAGCTTTTTATAGCCAAAATTTGTCAGCCAAATTAAGCCTATTTGCAGAATCAATACCAAAGCGAATAAAAGTATCCGTTTGACTAAGCGCGTAAAGCTGTTTTTGTCTTTCAGTTCGTAGAGTTTTTCTACAATAACCAATCGGTCTTGCTCGGCTAACTGATCTCTACTCATATTCATCCAGAGTCCATCTTTGTCTGTAAGAGAAAGAATTACCTTGTCTTCATACATAATGTCGCTCGTAAACTCTTCTGAAACAGAATAAACCGAATCCGGATTTATTCCGTATATCTTCCCTAGCTTTTCGATGGTTTCGCTGCTCTGTAAAGCGCGTTGTTTGGGAGAAAGACCTCCTCGATTGGCATAAATATGAAAAAGAGTATCGCCATCGACTACTACAGGTATGCCTGAAGTAATCTGTTTCAAAGAATCAATGGTTTCCTTTTGCTTTGCAAGCTTTATAGAATCCTCAATTATATTCTGCATCTTGACTTCTTCTAATTCAAGAGCCAAATTCACTTGAGTCAATCGACTTTCTTCCAGCTCAAGTTGAATTCCCTGAAGTAATGAATCTTTATTGATTATAGAATCAGCCTGTAAACTAGTAAATAAGAGAGAATCTACCTCAGATAAGATATTTGTTTCCGTTGAGTCTATTGTGTTTTGTGAGAATAAAACAGAGAAAGGAAGACAAAACAAACAGAAGCCTACTAAGAATATATTTTTATAGTGTTTCATTTTTTCAAATCTTTCATTTTATACTTAAGAATAACAAAGATAAGAAAAAGAATGTAACTTTTAGTTTTCCGACTACTTATTATCTGCTTTGGAATGAAAAACTTTCTTTTTTTCGTATTACCTTTGCAGTCTGATAAAAGGGAATAAGCGGATGAATTTAATAAAACTCTTGCGAAAACAAAATCAAGCTATTTATATAGGAATAATACTCATTCTGTTACTAACCATAAAATGGGTGACGCCTCCTGTCGCTTTGTTTACAGGCTTGGTCTTCGCGCTATTATGTGGGCAGGCTTATTCGAAGTTTAATAAAAAAGCATCAAAATACTTATTACAATATTCAGTCATAGGTTTAGGTTTTGGAATGAATTTGCATACTTCCTTAGCTTCCGGTAAAGAAGGCATCCTTTTTACCGTTCTTTCCGTCTTCGGAACGATGTTAATCGGCATGCTGATAGGTAGAAAAATCTTGAAAACAGACACAAAAACTTCTTATTTGATTAGTTCGGGCACTGCAATATGCGGAGGAAGCGCAATAGCCGCTGTCGGCCCTGTCATAAAAGCCAAAGACAGCCAAATGTCCATTGCCTTAGCCGTTGTATTTATTTTGAATGCCATCGCTTTGTTTATCTTTCCTAGTATCGGGCATTGGCTAAACTTAGATCAGCAACAATTCGGCACTTGGGCGGCTATTGCTATTCATGATACTAGTTCCGTGGTCGGCGCCGGAGCAGTTTATGGCGAAGAAGCCTTACAAGTTGCCACAACTATTAAACTTACTCGTGCATTGTGGATAATTCCCCTCGCTTTGCTTACTTCTTTTATCTTCAAAAGCGAAGGAAAGAAAATCGCTATCCCTTGGTTTATTCTTTTCTTTATAGTCGCTATCCTAATTAATACCTATTTCTTGGAAGATTATCCAAGAGTAGGGGAAACTCTCTCTTTCTTAGCCCGAAAAGGACTAACCCTCTCCATGTTTTTCATAGGAGCTTCCCTTTCTGTCGAAGGATTAAAACAAGTAGGACTAAAACCTCTCTTATTAGGCGTCGTTCTTTGGATACTAATCAGTGTAGTTAGTTTGTTTTGGGTGATGAGGTAGTGGAAAAGTATTTCTCTTTTAATGTGTTTTTATTTATCATTTTTTGAGATAATATAAGAAGGTATGCTAGATAATCTAAGTAAGTCACCAAAATGACTAGTAATACCTACATCACCTTTTAATGCAACACCGATATTATCATTTTTTATTTTTTTTATTAAAGAACGTAAAGTTTCTAATCCTTCTATCACATTAAACTCTATATACTGGGTTGGATTTCCACTTACAATAATATTGTTTTTAGCACTTTCTTTCAATTGATTCAGTTGAATAATCCAAACATCAGTACCATCATATGCCCATTCAATTGTAACCTCTCCTATTTGGTCATAGAAACTCCTAAATTTATTATTTATACGTTTGATCTTATTATACAAATGTTTAGGCAGATTAACGGATGATTCTGTTCCAACCATAAAAGAATCTCCTTTTCCCACAACACCTTCAATAACATCTTCTTTATCTGTTTTACCAATAATTGAGGCTCCTGAATAAACTGAATTTACAGCACTTTGGGAAAGGATAGAAGCAATATTCATTTTTTTGTCACCCCTTTTTTCTTCTGTATTCATAAGACGAAAAGGATCAATCCATTTATCGCCAGTATAATACTTTCCTGGTTCTTTTTCAATAGGACAAGTACGAATCCACTTTTCTTTCAAAGCTGTATTATAACCGAAAGAAAAAGGTGCAACATATCTAGAAATTACCGTTGTAAAAGGTACTTTAAAATCTAAAACATAAGCAATCAAAAGCCCAAATACTTTATCTCCTAAAAATCGAGAAAAGTTATTTGGCCAAGAAATAGCTATGTTTTTATTCTCATTACTGTTCTTTTTGTAATTTTCATACTCCCAAATAATTGTGTGTTCATCATATATTCCTTGTCGAGATGGATGAATACTAAATTCTACTCTATAATCGGACGGAAAACTTATATCAGGTTTAAATCCATACACAATATTAAATATCTCAAAACCTATATCTTTCGGTAAGCGACAAGTCCCTGGTTTATCAACACATTTGGGTGTGTCATTAGGAGAAAATTCT
>DAIPZW010000094.1:0-6762 GCA_036781965.1 Bacteroidales bacterium | reverse complement strand
TATAAAAAAGATTGGCACGAGGCTCTAACAAAACCTTATCGGCAAGGGTATAATCATTTGGAAGATTAAACATTTTGGTAATACGGACACCAGGAGATAATTTAAGGTTATGTTTATTACTTGTATAAAGAAATTCCGTCTGCAAATAAGCAGCACCAATGGATATAGCAGGTATTTCATAATTAGGTCTTGGTCGCATATAAGAATTATCACGAGGAAAAGGAGGTCTTGTTTCATCTTTGATTACTGCTCCGTCGCCATGATTCTTCGTATTCTTATATTCCAAACCATAAAAGAAATTAGTATGGAAATGTTCTCCTAAAGAGAAACGAGAAGTTGCATTTAATTGTGTAAAAATATTTAAGGGTATATTTTCCACATAATAATCACTATAATAATAGGTCGGAAGGTAGATGCCTTCATGCTCTCCTTCCTCTTTTGCTAGAGGAACATTTGTAGCTCCTGTTCCGGATATAACTACTTTGTGGCGAGTGATCTTATCGAATGTTACATCTGAAGAAAAAAACATTTCCAATTTATCTAACCACGAACGATTGACATTTAGATTTCCTTTTATCAATAAAGCGGTTTTATTATAATCTGCTTTGTATGTTTCATCATACTCGTAAGCGAGTTCATCTTTCTTCATCTTTTGCAAAGAAACGGTTTGACTTAACTTCACATCTAAGTCTAATATCGTTTCGCCCAACTTGATTTTATTATTATAATAAGCTTGTGCCGTAAGGCGAGTAAACTTATCCAATTCATCTCGGGGATCACTGGATGAATGTAAGTAATCAACTCCCAAATGAAGAGTCCCTCCTGTATCGGAAAGCTTAAATCCTTTTCCTACATAAGCTAATTTATTCTTTAAATCTACTTTTACGCGTGCTTGCAAGGGCGTAATTCCATATTTAGATTGCACTTGTACCGTTCCGCCGGTTAAGTTTCCATATTGAGCCGAAGAAATTCCCTTAGCAAACTCAATACTTTGAACATGGTCGGTAGAAAGATAGCGCATATCGACTCCTTGATTCATTCCTGTACGAGAAGTTATTTGTGTATCAGAAGAAGTACTTGATCCGCTAGTCAATCCTATCATTTGAGTACGATTACCATCAGCTGAAATAGGAGCTCCATCACTAACAATGGCTACTCCTAACGAAGTATTACTATCGCTTCCTGCTTGTCGGGAGGTAATCCCTGAAAAGCTTGTCATATCGTTTTCTTTGTAGGTTGAACCCGGAAGCAAAAGCATTACATCTGCTAAAGAGGTTGGTTGTAGGTATTCGATAGCTGATTCTCCAATGGTAATTTTATCGCCGCCTGTTTTCTTTGCCATAACTTGAAATTCCGGCAAAGCAATACTTACTTCGTCCAATAAAACAACTAGTTCAAGGTTTTTATTGACATTTATTTTCACTTGTTTATCAGCATGACCGATTGAAGTAACTGTGAGTATATATTCTCCTTTGGGTATTCTATTTAAGACAAAACCGCCATCTACATCGGCTATTGTTAGGGTATTTAACTTTTCTATCTCTACCGTACAAAAGCTAACCGGCTCTTTATTAGACGTAGATTTAACTTTCCCTTTTACGGAGTAATTACTTTTCACTTCTTTGTCATCAGCAAATGCTGTAACGGATAAAAGAACAAAGCAAATAAGAAGAATTGAATGAATCGATTGGGTTCTCATACGATAAGTGTCCTATATAAACCAACCCTTTCCTAAACATCAAACTATATTGAAATCTAGAAAGGGGTGATTCGATTACGTAGTTAGTATTATTTAATTATTTCTCCAGCCTATTGGAAATGAATTTTGTCCTTTTTGAAGAATAAAATCTTCTGTGGAGTTATTAGTATCCAGATAATGATCTCTTTCTCCTACTTTGATTGTTTTACGGATTGCTAATTCTTGGCTATGGCAACCACTTACTAAGAATTTACCGCGATCCACTATTTCAGGAATAGTTCTTGTTACTATATTTTCAGGAACATCACTGGTTTGTACTCCATCTAATATCATGCTTGTTGGTACGATGATGAATTTTTCCTCTTCTATTTGAATATTTCCATCGACATCAGTTACTTCTCTTTCATGTATTTTATAATTTTCTTCATAGAACTTTTGGATAGTTGCTGCTGTTCCATTTTCTAACTTAAACATGATAGGAGCAACATAACCTCTTGGTTGAAACCAAAAATCTTCTACGATAGTTACATTAGGTACACTTGGATTATCTATATCGTTAGCATCAGGACCATAATATATTTCCCAATCCGCTCCACTTAAATCAATGGCATTATCATATCCTTCTTCAACCGAGTGATTTGCTGCCGTAAAAGCTACAACAACTCTTTCGCCTGCCTTTAATAAATGTTCTTCTCCACTTCCCGGAATAGTAACAAAACCACGTACAGGAACAGAAGTCGGCATATAAGTATCATACCAAGCTCTTTTATCCCACCAAGACAAGTGATAAGTTACACCTATCGATAACCCGTCTAAATATAAATCTTCTGCAGTCGGATTATACACTACAAAATATTGATCCGGATGCATCATACGCCCGGAATTAGTTTCTCCATTAAAGAATATCTCGCTAAAAATAAAACTTTCGTTATTTGTATTTCGAGGAAGAGTATGCATAGTCACAGGCACTATTTGATTTTTCTCACTTATGGATACATTCTCAAGTCTTGTCATGTAAACTACTTCCAAATCCTCAATCACATCGTTTTCTTCTATGGAGATATTATACACACCTTTATTTAATTCAATGGTGCAATCGCCCGAAGCATCCAAAGTCCCTGTGTAAGGCAACAAAGTTCTTGTATCAGTAAAAGTGACTTCCATTCCTTCAAGTTTTGATACATCAAAACCATCACCATTTGCAGGAGACACTTTAACATTTACAGTTACTTTATCTCCACTTCCTCCTCCGTTGTCATCATCGCAGTTAGTCAATAATACTCCTGCGAAAAGAATTAATACTACTTTCAGTACTTTTTTCATTTGAGTTATAATTTTATTAGGATTTATAAATTAGTTAATAATTGCTTTAATTTTTTGACGCAGCAAAATTAGATAGAATGTAAATGCTGCGAAATCCCAATTAATTGGTATTTATATTTAGTCTAAATAATAAGGAAAGATTAACAACAATTAGTATGTTAGGGAGAAAGGAGAAACAAAAAAGATGTGCCAAAAGTCGCCTATTATTCCTAGGCTTTTGGCACATCTTTCTATTAGATTAGTTTATATTTTACAGCAAGTCTTTACAACTTAAAAACCTTTTTGGTTTGCATTCCTTTATCTGTCTCTATCTTGATAAAGTAAATACCCGCAAGCAAGTCTGATATATCAATGAGTATACCATCTTGCAAAGAGTTATGGCGAGATTTACCCTCTACTATGCGTCCGAAAGCATCGAACACAGAGACACTGATGATCTGCAAATCGTGATTGCCAATCCGCAACAGCCCAGTGGTTGGGTTAGGGTAAACATGCAGGTCAATTGCGGCAACATCGGCGATGGCTGCACCCCCCACTCTGAAAGGCATAATCACTTGAGCACGCTGATAGGAATAAGCAATTGCTTCGTCATTAGTCAGTGTTACTACATAATTGCCCTCAGCAAGGAAGGTAAGTATCTCAGTAGTGTAATCCAGACTGTAATCAACGCCCTCCACAGCATCGGTTTCCTCTTTCTTCACGACGATATCGGTTTCAAATCCACCAAGTATCATCTCGCCTGCTAAATTAACAGCGCTGTAGGTTTCTGCAGATTGCTCCAAATGGGTCTGTATACCAGGAATAACTATATTTCCTTCGGTTTCCATCAGTTTAGAGCCAATGTACAAATCAGACAAAGGCAATCGGTTGTTGAAATAATGCAATGTGGTCAATGACGGATTGTTACTTATATCAATCCTATTCAACTTATTGCCGTAGATATGCATGACAGTCAAATCGGTATTCTTACTCAAATCCAAGTCGTTCAAGTCATTGAGCGTGCAATACAGATGTGTAAGCATCGTATTGTTGGTTATATCCAATGTACTTATTCCATTATCGTCGCAAAACAACTGTTTCAATACTGTATTCTTACTTACATCCGGGTTACTAATCGAGTTATAGCCGAAGCTCAGGAAAGCAAGCTCCGTACAGTTGCTGACATCTAATATCGTCAGTTCGTTCATGTCGCAAATCAGATCGATCAGTGCAGTATTGCTATCCACTTTTAGTTCATCCAGACTATTCCCGTTGCAATACAGACCAGTCAAGGCTGTACATTTGCTTACGTCTAATGATTCCAGCTGATTAAACGAGCAATTGAAGTCGCTCAGCACTATACAGTTTGTCACATCCAATTCAGCTAGGTTATTCTCGTGGCAATACAGCGCGGTCAGCTTGGCATTATTAGTCAGATCCAATTCGGACAATTGGTTGCGGTAACAACTCAAACCTTCCAGGCTTTCGCAAGCACTCACATCCAATGCCGATATTTGCTTGTTGAAGATAGCCAAGCCTGTAATCTCACAGTCATCAGTCACAGAAATAACCACCGTGTAGTTCTCTGCATCTCCATAAGAACTCGGCTGCACAACCACCTGTCCGTCGGTACCTTCTCCTATGTGGGTTGTCATTTGCCCGCCACCCCAGTCAATTGAAAACGCTTTCCCTTCGGTGGCAGCTATAGAGAAGTTCTTCGCTACATAAGCGTTCCCTCTCCAAGTAAAAGAGATAACTTCTGTCATGGGCACGGTCTCTTCGCCTTCTTCACATAGTAGGTTGAATACAAATTCTTTATTCGGCCACAGTTGCATCCAGGTGGTGCCTCCGTAGTTGTAGACATCGGCGCTGCCTAACTTAAATTCGGCATCGGAGGTAATCTCCCAACCTGAAGCATCGGAAACGAGAGAAATCCAATAGGTAGTGTTCGCCTCCAGTTCAAGCGGACTATCGAACACAATAGAGTATTTCTTATAGTCTACTCCTCCTTGAGTACCAACCAATTCAGTCCCAAGAAGAGAACCCGTGCGTGTTCCTATCACATTGGAAACAACAGGGAAACCATTATTATTGCCATAAATGGTAAACTCGAAGCTCGTGCCTTCGCCGGTCAGCGTAGGTTCGATACCGTAAATAGTGATAGCCTCATTGCCCACAGGAATATCAAAAGCTACCGGTTTGGCAAGAGTATAATTGCCTTCCAAGTTGTTAGATGGTACTGAGTAAAGATCACAAGTTGATGGCTTTTCGCCTTCTTCGCCAATACCGCATTGCACTCTGCGTGCATGTTTAAATTCTGTGTCTTTATCGAGTCCGCAGTCTGCATTGAAGTGAGAGTAAAACCTCACCTGTCCGCTGAAGTCGGGCGTCCACGTCACAGATCCTTCTCCTCCGGCAAGCACTTCAATGCCTTCGCTATCGCTTATAGTCACATAAAATATAGCAACCGAGAGTGAAAAAGTATACTCGGTGCCTTCTGTCACATGCACCATCGAATACTCCATCAAGTGTGCATCGCTCGTTATGGACTCGGGCTGCCCGGTGCAGGCAGGCATAAAAATAGCACTGGGGAACGGATTAAGACTAGGATACTCAACATTCAAGCATCCAACAGGATCATCATCTCTTGTTTGCGCGTATCCTGCGGCAATCAAGAAATTGATAATACATAAAACAAATAGAGTTCTTTTCATCATAATAAGTAATTTATTGTTAATAATGATATCAATATGCGAATGTATAAACAACCTATTAGACTAAGAACTTTAAATTTGTTTTCATCGCCGAATTTATAAATTCGACGATGAAATAAGTATCTCGGCATCCTCTGAGGATCGGGGCTTCATCCTCTGAGGATCGGGACTACATCCTCTGAGGATCTTTATTCTCAGCTCTCCACTCTCGACTCATTCACTTTCTTTCCGAAATATAAGTATTAGCCTGTTGGCTGGGGTTGATTTGGATGTCATTAATACTAACATGGTCGGGGCGAGTAATCATAAACTCGAAAGCATCGGCAATGTCTTCGGCATTAAGCGGGATAAGTCCTTTATAAACGGATTTAGCTTTATCTTCATCGCCATGATAGCGAACCAAAGAGAATTCTGTTTCTGCCATTCCCGGAGAAATCGAACCGACTCTGATTCCATGTTTCACTAAGTCAATTCTCAGTCCTTTGGTCAAAGCATTTACAGCATGTTTAGAAGCACAATAAACACTTCCTCCCGGATATACTTCGATTCCTGCTATGGAAGAAATATTAATGATATGACCTTTTTTTCTTTCTATCATACGAGGTACAATCAATTTCGTAATATAGATCAAACCTTTTATGTTGGTATCAATCATTCGATCGAAATCGTCCAATAAACTTTCGTCAAAAGAACCTGCACCTGCCGCCAATCCTGCATTGTTTACTAATAAATCAATATCTTTGAACTCATCCGGAATAGACTGAACAGCTTCTTTGCAAGCTTCAGAGTCGCGAACATCAAAGCAAAGTGGCAAAACTTTCACTTGATACTCAATGCGCAACTTTTCGGCTAAGGCTTCCAAGCGGTCTTCCCTTCTTCCTGTGATTATCAACTGATAATTCAACTTTGCGGCTCTGCAAGCCATCGCTTCTCCAAATCCGGAAGTGGTTCCGGTTATTAATGCTGTTTTCATGGTTGTTTATTTAAAATAAGCGTTTTATATTTCAATACAAAGGAGTAGATGGTGATGATGTATATGTTGATCAG
>DAIPZW010000093.1:0-6764 GCA_036781965.1 Bacteroidales bacterium | reverse complement strand
ATCTATTCCAAGTAAAGATGCTATATAAATTGCTTCATGAGGAACATCATTTTCTTTATCTTCTATCAATGAATAATCAATCAATCGGTTCAAATCTTTTTCATTGGGTTTATCCGGAATATTTTTCCCTGATAATCCTTTTACTCGTAGCTTGGATGCCGAAGGAGTAATACCTCCGTAATGAGTAGCTATTAAAGAAAAAACTTTATATCCTGTTAGAAAATCAGCTAACGCATTGACCAATGCTCTCCCTTCCTTAGGATTCGTGCTTGCCGCCGGTTCATCGATAAGAGCCAATAGTTTCTTTTCGGATTTAATTTCTTGCATCAGTTGGTGTATTTTTTTCATTTCCGCACCAAAAGAAGAAAGTCCTTTTAATTCGTTTTGATCATCTCCTGATAATAAAGTAATTCGGTCTAAATAAGCAATCTGAGCACTTGTTGCCGGAATAAAAAAACCAAACTGAAATAAAGTTTGAGCCAAAGCAACTGTTTTTAATACCACAGACTTACCGGTCATATTCGCTCCTGTAATAACTGTTGCTTGTTGCTTCAAATTTATATCTATGGGCTGAAATTGTTTTTTGTCTTTCTTCAAAATATCAGCTACTTCGGGATTAAATAAACCTTGATAAGAAATAAATTCAGAAACAGTTGGCTTGCATAAATGCATTTCTATAGCTTGTTGTGCCTTAGCTAAAGTAATATCTAAATCTGCACAAGCATATAAAGCAGTGGTCAGGTCTTGTTGATAAGAATATAACTCAAAAGAAAGATTTTTTCGGATTTCGTCTTCTAATAAAGTGGATTTGTAATACAACTCTTCCGCTTTTTCTCTTTTATCCGGCTGATTTCGTTTTAGTTCTTTGATTTGTTTCCGCAATTCTTTTAACTCTTCGGAATAAGCATCATAAATATAGAAATGTGGAATCCGATTGTTCTCTGGGTCTAATAGTAGTATAGCCGAATTCAAATTAGGTAATGAATATTGCGCCCTGATTTCTTCACTAAACAAGGCGAAGGTTTTTATTTCAAACAATTCAATATCATCTAAAACCTGTTTATCTTTCAAACGATTCAGGCTCCCTCTTATATCTTTTAAGGAAGCTAATTGATGATGTAGTTTAAGTAAAGATTCTTTTTCTTCCGATTCAAGTCTATTTCGAAAAAATTCTACCTTATCCAAGATAGCTTTTATTTTTTCCTCTTCATATATATATATGGTATCATACAAAACTTGTCGAGCAAAGCCGGATTGGACAGATAGATTATCCAACATAAAGCGCAAACCGTTTATTTGAGGAATGTATTCTCTTAGTCGCATCTTTTTACATCATAAACAGGAACATGTATGGCTTCTTCTATGGAAGCTTTCAATTTATCCGAATCAAGAACATAACCATCGGGCGAAGTAGGATTAATACTTACAGCCAATGGTTTACTATCCCAAAGCACTTTTATCTTTCCTCCTTTTTTCAGAAAGGCATAACAAGTTTCCGGAGAGGCAAATATACGAGTAAAGTCTTTTATGATCAATACAATTTCTTGTATTTCTTTCTGCATTCGTAAAAATTGAAGCAATTTATCGCTTACTATTCCGGGAGTAAATAATGTATTCCCATATTTAAGCAACTCATCTTTATACTGTTCAAACATAAGGATGGAAGGAATGGCTAATTGATGAACTTCTCCATTTTCATCGATTGACCAAACTCCTGTTTCTTTATCTTCAAGGAGTTGTTTAGTTAGTTCATCTGCTTCTTCTAAACAAATAAGGTCGTAAATGAACTTTGTCTTTCGTGTAAGTTCGGGGATATTCTTTGAAACTACAGCTCCGGTGGCTAAAATCAAAGCATCAGTGATTGCCGGCGAAGCTAAACTAAGTCTTGACAAAGCGCCATCTACCAAAAGAGTATCTACTCCCCACGATTTACTTTTTTGAATTAATTCTTTCAAGGAAGTAGTATCTGCAGGTCCGGAAATAATTACTTTGCCCGGAGTAATAGCACGGGCGACTATCAGTCGCCCTAATGCTGTGCTATTATCACTTATTTCAAGTATCTCTGCAGTTAGTTTTTTTTGAGAAAAATGCTTTTCAGAAGTTACGAAAACCGTTCCGGGCGTAAATTCTATCTCCGGTTTGGAAGTTTGTGTTACTTGATCTTGCGATTCTCCATCTAATCCGATGGAAGTAACTCCAAAACATCGATCTGAAAAAGCAGCTTTCCGAAGGATATAATTCAAACATTCTGTTTTTCCTGCGTTCTTTGCCAAACCAACAATAGAAACACTGGAATATTTAATTATATCATCGAAAAGAGACACGTTATTAGTGGTTTTTCTCGTTTCTTCTCTTTCTGTCCAAGCTTTCCGGCTCAATAGATAGATGCTTTCCGCTAAGTAAAGCCGCTACACCCTCTTCATTTCCTTTACATTCGGGACAATGACAGTTATCTTCGTATTGTTCAGGCTGAGTATAGCTGGTTATTACCCCTTCATAATTCCGTAAAATCACTTTTGAAGGCGATTCGGAGATTAAATAAGTCGGCGCAACCGGAATTTTTCCACCTCCGCCCGGAGCATCTACCACGAAAGTAGGAACAGCATAGCCGGAAGTATGTCCTCTTAGGTTTTCAATAATCTCAATTCCTTTGGAAACCGGAGTCCGGAAATGTTCAATACCCATACTCAAATCACATTGGTATATATAATAAGGTCTAACGCGCATTTTTACTAAATTATGAACTAAGTTTTTCATAATATGCGGACAATCGTTTACTCCTCTTAATAATACCGATTGATTTCCTAAAGGAACACCTGCATTTGCTAATTTAGCACAGGCTTCAGTCGATTCTTTTGTAATTTCATCAGTATGATTAAAATGAGTATTTACCCAAATCGGATGATACTTCTTCAACATATCCACCAAGTCTTGAGTAATCCGTTGAGGTAATACCACAGGCACACGAGTTCCTATCCTAATAATCTCTACGTGAGGGATTTTTCTTAGCTTACTTATGATATACTCCAATTGAGTATCAGAAACTAACAAAGCATCTCCTCCCGAAAGCAATACATCTCTGACTTGCGGAGTTCTTGCTATATAATCAATACAAGCACCTATCCTTTCTGTCGGCATTGCTGCATCATGATGACCGGCAAAACGGCGACGCGTACAATGACGACAATACATAGAACACATATCCGTAATCAAAAGAAGAACTCGATCAGGATAACGATGAGTTAAACCAGGAACCGGAGAATCAGAATCCTCATGCAAAGGATCTTCTAAGTCTGCCGAAGATTTATGCAGTTCTAAGATGGAAGGGATAGACTGTTTACGAACCGGACAATGAGGATTATCCGGATCAATAAGACTCAGATAATAAGGAGTGATAGCCATTCTCAATGTTTTCAAGGACTCCCGAACACCCTCTTCCTCTTCTTTAGTCAGTTGAACGTATTTTTTTAATTCTTCAACTGTTTCTATTCTATTTTTTACCTGCCATTTCCAATCGTTCCATTCTTCGTCTGCAACATTTGGAAAATAGAAATTTCTTCTGCTTTCAACCATTTTCTTAAAATTGTGAACTAAGCGTAGAGTTCTGTGAATATTTTGCGCAATTCTTCGCTTTCGCGCAATTCCTGTAAAGTTATTTCCGCATGACCTTTAGTATATCCATTACCGACAATCATCAAGACATCGCTTCCTACTCCTTCTGCTCCAAGAGCCGCCTTAGTAAAGCTGGTCACCATTGAGAAGAAATAAACAGTTCCCGTATCTTTTGTACAAAGAATACTTGTCATTTCCGTATCCGGAATATTTACGTTATTGATTGTTATATCACACATTTCGCCATGGGTCAATTGTTCTATTTTTTCCATAATAGACACCGGCTGAGTAGCATCAGCCGGAAAAACATAATCGCAGAAACCCAATTTTTCTAAACGCTCTGTACTTTTGGGACTGTGAGTGATACCAATAACCTTGCCTGTTACACCAGCTCTCTTCTTAGCTTCATAACAACAAAGCATTCCTGATTTACCACCTGCCCCGATTATTAAAACAGTATCCCCGGGTTTAACTAATTTAGCAGTTTGTGCAGGAGCTCCGGCAACATCTAATGCAGACAAAGCCAATTTCTCAGGCATATCTGCAGGAATCTTCGCATAAATTCCGCTTTCAAACAAAATAGCCTTACCATCAATATCTACTTGATCCACTTCTTTGCGAATTTCCTTGATTTTATCGATACGAAGAGGAGTCAAAGAAAGAGATACTAAGGTTGCTATCTTATCTCCAACCTTCAAATCAATTTTATCAACAAGTGCGTCTCCAATTTTTTCTACCGTTCCTAAAAGCATACCGCCCGAACCGGTAACAGGGTTTCTATGTTTTCCTTGTTTAACCACTATATCAAGCATGATTTCAGCAATCTTTTTCTCATCACCGCCTGCTTGTTCTTTTATTTGGGTAAAACTCGCAGAATCAACATTTAATGTCTGAACATCTATCAATATTTCATTGTCATAGATCTCATCCATGTTGTTATCTAACTTATCTGCTGGTTGAGGTAATACTCCTTTGGGTGAAATCACACGGTGTGTTCCATATTTGTTTCCTTTCTTCATGTTGTAATTTTAATTTTAAGATTTAAGTTTAATAATATATACTCATTAATTTACTAATTGTTTAACCTCTCCCTAAATCCCTCTCCACAAGAGAAGGACTTATTATTATCATTGATAACTGATTTATTTTATCGGCTTCAATCCCAAGATTTCTCTTGCTTCGTGTGGATTAGCTATTTCTCGTCCCAACTCTTTTGCCATACGAACTACTTTTTCTACTAATTCTCCATTAGACTTAGCCAATACTCCTTTGGAAAGATATACGTTATCTTCAAATCCAACACGTACATGCCCGCCATCAATAATAGCAGCCATTGCTAAAGGAAATTCATATCTTCCAACTCCGGCAACCGTATAAGTAGCATCGGCAGGAATGCTGTGACGTAAGAAGACAAAGTCGCGCAAGTCTCCGGCTATTCCACCATTGACCCCCATTACAAAATCAAAGTGCATAGGACTCTTGATATAACCTTTCTTATGCAAGCGCAAAGCCATATCGATCATACTTTTATCAAAGACTTCCAATTCGGGTTTAATGCCGCGTTCGATCATTCTTTCGCCGAAATATTTAATTGTATTCTCCGTATTAAAGAAAACTTCGTCTCCTCCAAAATTAAGTGTACCACAATCTAAAGTAGCCATCTCAGGATTTAGTTCAGTTGGCTGTAATCTTTCATCATCTGTCATACCTACTGCGCCACCTGTTGAAGGTTGTATAATAACATCAGGGCAAACTTGTTTAATTGCCTCCATAATAATTCTGAATCTTTCTTTGTCCTGAGTAGGAGTGCCGTCATCATAGCGAACATGCAGGTGAATAATACTAGCTCCTGCATCATAAGCCGATTTAGCTTCTCTTACACATTCTTCCACCGTATAAGGAATAGCAGGATTATGTTCTTTCAAAACTTCCGCCCCACAAATAGCAGCGGTTATAATTAGTTTTTCCATGTCTTATCAGTTAATGTTTGATTCGTTGATTTTCTTTTCTAACCACACAAGTTCCACTTGCCCGACATACTACGATTGGCTCCGGCAATACATCAGCTGCTGATTCGGATATATCAGTTCTTGGAACAATTACTTTTCGTGCTTCAAAAACCATCTTGCGTGATGAGTTTCCGGCTTGAACAATTTCGCCTGTGGCTTCGATATAATCTCCGGCAAATACGGGAGCTAAAAATTCTATTTTATCATATCCGGCAAATAATCCTTCATCTCCGTCATGCATAATAAGAAGTTCGGTAGCCACATCGCCAAAAAGTTGAAGCATTCGGGCTCCGTCCACTAAATTTCCTCCATAATGGGCATCATGCGCGCTCATTCTGAGTCGAATCATTGATTTCATAGTATTATTATTTTAAGAATGAACAATATGATGAACAAACATGGCAGGAGTCCGCACATTTTCAGGCTCAATACTGCCAATTTCCACTAAATTTTCAATTTCTGCTATAACTAAATCGGCAGCCAATGCCATCATCGGGTTGAAGTTTTGTGAAGTTCCATGATAAACTAAATTCCCGGACTTATCTCCTTGGCTTGCGCGGATTAAAGCTAAATCGGCACGGAGCGGTTTTTCCAATAGATAGGATTTTCCGTCCACTTCAATAACCGGTTTCCCTTCGGCAACTAATGTTCCTAGTCCGGTTTGGGTTAAAACGCCACCCAGACCGTTTCCTCCTGCACGAACTCGCTCCGCTAAAGTTCCTTGCGGGCAAAATTCGATCTCTAATTCGCCACTATTGTACTGTTCGCTAGATGAAGAATTGGTTCCGATATGTGAAGTGATGACTTTTCTAACTTGTTTGTTGGTTATAAGCTGTCCCACTCCCCTGTCCGGGTATGCAGTGTCATTGCAAATCAGTGTTAAGTTTTTTACATTAGACTTAGCCAAAGCATCAACAATCTTGTTTGGAGTTCCATTGGCAAGAAATCCGGCAATCATAATTGTCATACCGTCTTTTACCTTTACAACAGCTTCTTCAATAGAAATAAACTTACTCATAAGTCGTATTTTTCAATTAAATGGGTAACTACATTTAGGGTGTCAAATTTACGTACATTTATTCGAAATATGAAATTAATTTTTTGTTTAATTTTTATTTTCTCGAATTTAAGTTAAATATTAAC
>DAIPZW010000092.1:0-6805 GCA_036781965.1 Bacteroidales bacterium | reverse complement strand
TTTTGAACAGACCAATCAAAAATTATATGATTATGGTTGGAAAGCACAATTTGTAACTTCTGTGATATTCCCGATACTTAATTTTATGAGTAATATTACTTATGTACTTATATGCGTTATCGGTGGATATATGACGGCTATGGGAAGCATTACTTTAGGTTCTGTTCAAGCATTTATCTCTTATTCCCGACAGTTCAATCATCCGATTCAGCAATTATCTCAGATCGTTAATATTTTCCAAGCGGCTATTGCTGCCGCCGAACGAGTTTTTGAAATTTTGGAAGAACCCGAACAAGTGCCTGACCCTAAAAGTCCACTGGTAAATGAACATCCTCACGGGAAAGTGGATTTTGAACATGTTTATTTCTCTTATCTTCCCGAAAAGCCCTTGATTCAAGACTTAAATATGCACGTGAAGCGTGGCGAAACCGTTGCTATTGTTGGACCAACCGGAGCTGGTAAAACTACTTTAGTGAATCTTTTGATGCGTTTCTATGAAGTAAATCAAGGAAAAATAGAAGTGGATGATATAGATATAAGATCCATGAGTCGAAAAGGCTTACACTCTCAAATAGGAATGGTGCTTCAAGATACTTGGCTATTCAAAGGAACCATAAAAGAAAACATCGCTTTCGGAAAAAGGGGCGCATCAGACGAAGAAGTCGTTGAAGCTGCTAAAATGGCATTGGCAGACGGATTTATTCGCACACTTCCGGATGGTTATGATACGGAAATTAATGAGGAGGCGAATAACATTTCTGCCGGACAAAAGCAATTATTGACCATTGCTCGGGCTTTAATTGTCAATCCGACTATTATAATTTTAGACGAAGCTACTTCTTCGGTAGATACACGTACGGAAGTCTTGATTCAAAAGTCTATGAAACAAATTATGGAGGGGCATACCAGTTTTGTAATTGCTCATCGTCTTTCAACAATCAGAGAAGCCGACACGATTTTGGTTATGAAAGACGGAAATATCATCGAACAGGGAAATCATCATGATTTATTGAAACAACAAGGCTTTTATTACGAACTTTATTGCAGCCAATTCTCTGAAGAAGAGTGTACTTAATTCTTTAATCTTTTCGAAAATAAAATAATTGTGTGATTTTTTTCCTTATTAAAGAAAAAAGATAGTAAATTTGTGGTCTTGTAAAATTAATTAAATATTAAAAACAGTTTTAACCATGGATATTTCACATATCGAACACATTGGAATTGCTGTAAAAAGCATTGAGAACAGTCTTCCTTATTACGAAAATGTTTTAGGAATGAAATGTTACAATATTGAAGAGGTTACTGATCAAAAAGTAAAAACTGCATTCTTCAAAGTAGGACAAACAAAAATTGAATTGTTAGAGCCGACTTCAGAAGAATCTACTATCGCTAAATTTATTGAGAAGAAAGGCGAAGGAGTACATCATATTGCTTTTGCAGTGCCTGATGTAGCTGTAGCTTTAAAGGAAGTGGAGGGAAAAGGAATTCAATTAATCGACAAAGCTCCTCGTAACGGTGCAGAAGGATTAAATATTGCTTTCCTTCATCCTAAATCAACTCTTGGAGTATTAACTGAACTTTGCGATAATAAATAATTTAAACTTCATACAAATATAATTATGAGTAATCAATTAGAGAAGGTAAAAGAACTTATCGAACTAAGAGCCAAAGCCCGACTAGGTGGTGGCGAAAAAGCTATTGAGAAACAACACTCAATGGGTAAACATACTGCTCGCGAGCGTATCAACATCCTGTTAGATGAGAACAGTTTTGAAGAATTGGATATGTTCGTTGAACATCGTTGTACCAACTTTGGAATGGAAAAGAAAAAATTCTTAGGAGATGGTGTTGTTACAGGTTATGGAACTATTGAAGGTCGGTTAGTTTATGTTTTTGCTCAAGACTTTACGGTTATTGGAGGTTCTTTATCTGAAACAATGGCGCAAAAAATCTGTAAAGTGATGGATTTAGCCATGATGATGGGAGCTCCTATCATTGGATTGAACGATTCAGGGGGTGCTCGTATCCAAGAAGGTATTAATGCTTTAGCCGGATATGCAGAAATCTTCCAACGTAATATATTAGCTTCGGGAGTTGTTCCTCAAATCTCTGCGATTTTAGGACCTTGTGCCGGAGGCGCTGTTTATTCTCCTGCTTTAACTGACTTTACGATCATGGTAAGAGGTATGAGTTATATGTTCCTAACCGGGCCTAAAGTAGTAAAAACAGTAACCGGAGAAGATGTTACTCAAGAACAATTAGGAGGTGCTGATGTTCACTCTACTCGTTCAGGAGTTTCTCACTTTGCAGTAAATACAGGCGACGAAGCATTAGACTTAGTTCGTCAATTGCTTAGCTTCCTTCCTCAAAATAATATGGAAGAGGCTCCAAGAAAGGTTTGTACAGATTCAATTGATAGATTAGAAGATTCTTTGAATGAAATCATTCCTGATAGTCCTAATAAACCTTACGATATGTATGAGGTTATTGGTGCAGTTATCGATAATGGAGAGTTTTTAGAAGTACATGCTTCTTATGCTAAGAATATCATTGTTGGATTTGCTCGTCTTAACGGACAATCAGTAGGTATTGTTGCTAATCAACCTAAGGTGCTTGCCGGAGTATTAGATATTAATGCATCTCGCAAAGCGGCTCGTTTTGTTCGTTTCTGTGATGCTTTCAATATTCCATTACTTACATTAGTAGATGTACCTGGATTCCTTCCGGGAACAGGGCAAGAATACGGCGGCGTAATTACTCATGGCGCTAAATTGCTTTATGCTTATGGCGAAGCTACCGTACCTAAAGTAACGGTTACTCTTCGTAAATCTTATGGTGGAGCACATATCGTAATGAGTTGTAAACAACTTCGCGGAGATATGAATTATGCTTGGCCAACTGCTGAGATTGCTGTAATGGGTGGAGCAGGAGCTGTAGAAGTTCTTTATGCTAGAGAAGCAAAAGAATCAGATGATCCAAAAGCTGTATTAGTTGAAAGAGAAGCTGAATATACAAAAGCTTTTGCTAATCCTTATAATGCTGCAAGATACGGATATATTGATGATGTTATTGAACCTCGGAATACTCGTTTCCGTGTTATTCGCGCATTTGACCAATTATCTACTAAGAGACTTACCAATCCTTCGAAAAAACACGATAATCTTCCATTATAATTAAAAGATTATGGCAGATATAAATAAAAAAACGGAAAAGTTAGCAGATGAAATAGCAATTGCTATTGCTATGGCTCTTTATGAAGCTACTGAATTACATGATGAGGAACATCCTGTATTGACTATTAAGCGCGAATCTCAAGCGTATAGCCCTTGGAGTGCGAAAGCTAATATGTTTAGACAAACTCCTATTCTAAATAAAAAATAACAAATCGAGATGAAAAAAGTAAAATATACCATTAACGGCAAAGAATACGAAGTCGTAATAAATAATTTTCAAGATGCTACTGCAGAAGTAGAGGTAAATGGAACTTCTTATACAGTGGAAATGGAAAACCCTGAGAAGAAAGAAACTCCAATCCTTTCTCGTCCTGCACAAACCGTAATGCCTCCGGCAGGAGGTGCGGCTCAAAGTGCAAGCGCAAGCGGAGCTTTAAAATCTCCACTACCGGGAGTTATCGTTGATATTAATTGCGCGGTAGGAGATTCAGTTACAAAAGGACAAAAACTTCTTGTGTTGGAAGCTATGAAGATGGAAAATGCTATCAATGCCGACAGTGACGGAGTAATTAAAGAAATAAAAGTAAACAAAGGAGACTCTGTATTAGAAGGAGACGACTTACTTGTTATCGGATAATAAGCGTTACTTGACTAGTCCTAAAAGCCGCTCGAGATTCCGAGCGGCTTTTTTATTTCCTTACTTCAGCGCTGCAATACTTTCCTGCAAAGATTTGATTTTACTCTCCGCATCGGCTTGTTTCTTGCGTTCTATGTCAATTACTTGGGGAGGAGCTTTCGACACAAAGCTTTCATTGCTTAATTTCTTCATTACCGACTGAAGGAAACCTTGTTGATATTTCAATTCTTCCTCCAATTTGGCTAATTCTTCCTCTTTATTTATATTATCGCCCAATGGAATAGAAAATTCAGTGGTCTTAACTAAGAAAGAGATTGCTCCGGCTGATTTTTCTGTTACTTCTTGAATGGAAGTAAGATTAGCCATCTTCATAATAACTGCATTATAAGCATTATCATAATTGCCTAATACTTCCATATTTAATACATCCTTATTAGGAAGATTCTTTTGTAGACGGATAGTCCGAATGTTGGCAATAATCTCTTTGGCTTCCTCGATTTTTGTAAGTAAATCTTTATTAATGGAAGTAGCCAAAGGCATTTGAGAAATCATAATACTTTCTCCATCTCCTCTTTCTTCCAAAGCATGCCAAAGTTCCTCTGTGATGAAAGGCATAAAAGGATGAAGGATTCTAAGTAAAGCATCAAAGAAACTCAAGGTTGTCTGATAAGTTTGCTTGTCAATCGGTTGTTGATAAGCCGGTTTAACCATTTCAAGATACCAAGAAGAAAACTCGTCCCAGAAAAGTTTATAGGCTTCCATCAACGCTTCGGAGATGCGGTATTTTTGGAAAGAATCGTCTATTATTTCGACGGTTTCCGCTAGTTTGGAACTAAACCATTCCGTAGCAAGCTTGGCAGATTCCGGTTGAGGGATATCGGCAACTTCCCAACCTTTCACCAAACGGAAAGCATTCCATATCTTATTGTTGAAATTTCTTCCTTGTTCGCAAAGACTTTCATCAAAAGGCAAGTCATTGCCGGCAGGCGAAGAAAGCAACATGCCCATACGTACGCCATCTGCGCCATATTGATTCATCAATTCGATAGGGTCGGGCGAGTTTCCTAATGATTTAGACATCTTTCTCCCTTGTTTATCCCGAACTATTCCAGTGAAATAAACATTGCGGAAACATTCTTCCTTGCGATATTCATAACCTGCCATAATCATACGGGCTACCCAGAAGAAAATAATTTCAGGAGCGGTAACCAAATCATTGGTAGGGTAATAATAATTAATGTCTTTATTGTCCGGCTCATTGATTCCGTCAAAAACAGAAATAGGCCATAACCAAGAAGAAAACCAAGTATCCAAACAATCTTCATCTTGGCGCAAATCAGAAAGTTGCAAGCTTTTATTGCCGGTTTTCTCTTGTGCCAATCTCAAAGCTTCGTCCGAAGTCGTAGCTACAACATATCCTCCTTGAGGAAGATAGTATGCAGGGATCTGATGTCCCCACCAAAGCTGACGGGAAATACACCAATCTTTTATATTCTCCATCCAATGGCGATAGGTGTTCTTAAATTTAGGAGGATAAAACTTGATTGTTTCATCTTCAACCGCATCTATTGCCGGTTTCGCCAAACCTTCCATTTTTAAGAACCATTGCATCGAAAGTTTTGGCTCAATAGGAACATGGGTACGTTCGGAATATCCGACTTTATTTTGATAGGCTTCGGCTTTCTCTAATAAGTTAGCTTCTGCTAATTCCTTTTCTATCAATTTACGAACTTCAAAACGATCTTTTCCTTCGTAATGTAAGCCGTGATGATTAAGCGTTCCGTCATCATTGAATATATCTATGGATTCCAATCCGTATTTTTCGCCCAATATATAGTCGTTTATATCATGCGCAGGGGTTACTTTCAAACAGCCGGTGCCAAATTCTACGTCTACATACTCGTCTTCTATGATTGGAATCTCTCGATTCACAACAGGAATCATTACTTTTTTTCCTTTCAAATGAGCGTTTTTCGGGTCGTTAGGATTAATACAAACTGCTGTATCTCCTAAAATGGTTTCCGGACGAGTTGTGGCAATAACTGCATAATTATCTTCCCCAATTACTTTGTATCGGAGATAATAAAGTTTACCGTTTTGTTCTTTGAAATTAACCTCTTCGTCCGAAAGAGCAGTCTTGGCGGCAGGATCCCAATTAACCATCCGCACGCCTCTATAAATAAGACCTTTATTATATAGGTCTACAAAAACTTTCAGTACACTCTCGGAGCGTTTTTCGTCCATCGTGAAACAAGTTCTGTCCCAATCGCACGAAGCTCCCAATTTTTTCAATTGTTCAAGTATAATTCCTCCGTGTTTATGCGTCCATGTCCACGCATGTTCTAGGAATTGCTCGCGACTAAGATCTTTCTTTTCAATGTCTTCCTCTTTTAATTTGGCAACTACCTTAGCTTCCGTCGCAATAGAAGCATGATCCGTGCCGGGAACCCAGCACGCATTTTTTCCTAACATACGAGCTCGGCGAATAAGAATATCTTGTATCGTATTATTTAGCATGTGTCCCATGTGCAAAACTCCCGTAACATTAGGAGGAGGCATGACAATAGTATAAGGTTCTCGTTCGTCCGGAGAAGAATGAAAGAAACCTTTCTCCATCCAATATTGATACCATTTATTCTCTACCTCAGAAGGATTGTATTTTGCCGAAATGCTCATAAATTATTTATTAGTCTTTATAATTTGATTGGAAATAAGCTACAAAAATACGGAAATTAATTGAGAATTGAGGGTTAATGGTTGAGAATTGATTGATTCAAGATTCAAGATTTAAGAATTAAGATTCAATTTTAATGGTCTTAGCTTCAAAAACGGGGTACCCACTCGATGAAGTCAACGTGAAACTTATCTAAAAAACCAAGTTTTCCCTAAGAAATAGCTCATAGATAAACATCCTCTATTCCTAAAAAAATCTAAGCTAAATATCCTTCAAAATATAAAGTTTATATTTCTGAAAATAAAGAACATTTTTCCAAAA
>DAIPZW010000091.1:0-6828 GCA_036781965.1 Bacteroidales bacterium | reverse complement strand
CTTTTTTTATTATTTTTGTCCCCTGAAAATTAAGATATAAATTTTACCTGTAAACCAATGAATTATTCTTTTCTTGATTTCTTAACCCTCTTAGGCTCTCTGGGATTGTTCCTTTATGGCATGAAAATCATGAGTGAGGGGCTTCAAAAAGTGGCTGGAGATAAGTTAAGAAATGTACTCTCAGCAATGACTACAAACCGATTTACGGGAATTTTAACAGGATTCTTAATAACCGCCTTTATTCAATCTTCAACTGCAACAACCGTAATGGTTGTAAGTTTCGTTAACGCAGGAATGCTTTCCTTAAGTCAATCCATTTCGGTAATTATGGGAGCTAATATCGGAACGACTTTTACTGCCTGGATTATTTCTTTCTTTGGTTTTAAATTTAATATTGTTGCAATAGTACTACCATTGATTGGTCTTGCCCTGCCTCTTATTTTTTCGGGCAAAAGTAAACGAAGATATTTAGGAGAGTTTATTGTCGGCTTCGCTTTATTATTCATGGGATTGGAGTTTATTAAAGCAAATGTCCCCGATCTGCAAAGCAATCCCGGAATACTTTCTTTCCTACAACAATATACTGATTTAGGATATGGATCTGTAATTATTTTCTTCTTTTTAGGAGCTATTCTGACAGTTATCGTTCAATCATCCTCGGCGACAATCGCAATTACGTTAGTAATGTGCAGTCAAGGTTGGATTTCTTTTGAGATTGCCTGTGCAATGGTCTTAGGAGAAAATTTAGGAACTACGCTAACTACCAATTTAGCAGCTATTCAGGCAAATGTTTCGGCAAAAAGAGCAGCCCTTTCTCACTTTATATTTAATATATTCGGAGTGGTTTGGTTACTTGCTGTATTTTATCCTTTTACCAGATTGGTAATAAGTATTCTTTCTCATCTGGGATTGGGAGATCCCCATGCTTTGATGACTTTCTTGCATGACTTAAAAATAAATGACCCGGAGTCTTTCAATGCTATAACCTCATCCAATGTAACTAGCCTTACTGAAGCTCAAACTGCATTAAAGTCTCAAATGATTTCTATGCAAACTTCTGTTTCTTACGGGCTTTCAATGTTTCATAGCTTATACAATATTATTAATGTATCATTGATGATCGGATTTGTGAATGTATATGCAAAAATAGTTACTAAATTAATCAAGAACAAAAAGCCGGACGAAGAATTCCAATTGAAATATATTTCCTCAAAAATAATTCCAACCCCGGAACTTGGTATATTTGAGGCTAAAAATGAACTGTCTGTATTTGCAGAACGAGTTCATAGAATGCTGGGAATGGTAAGAGAATTAAATTATGAGAAGAACGAAGGAAACTTTACCAAACAGCTTGAACGAATAAAGAAATATGAAGACATTAGCGACCGCGTAGAGATAGAAATTGCTAATTATCTGGGGCAGATGTCAGAAGGTCGTTTAAGCACAGATAGTAAAGAAGAAGTTCGGGAGATAATGCGTGCAAACACAGAAATAGAAAGTGTATCGGATGCTCTGTATAATATGTCTAAGACAATTAGAAGAAGAAACGAAGCAGAGAGCAATTTCCCGGATCAACTATACAAAAACATGGACGAAATGCTTGATTTATGTAACAAAGCCATTGTTCGAATGATTGAAGTATTACGAATAAAAACACACAAGGCAGACGATGCTGCGGAAACATATAACATCGAAAAAGAAATAAATAAATTGCGGACTCAATTAAAGATGAAAAACATTGAAGACGTAAATGCTAAAGATTATTCCTATCAAGACGGAATCTTCTATATGGACTTTATTTCCGAATGCGAAAGATTGGGCGACTATGTAGTAAACGTAGTTGAAGCAATCAGTGTAAAGAAAGAGAAAAAACAATTATAACCATTAATATTCAAGCCAAAGTAAACAATGATTCTTTTTTTTAGTACCCTAAGCAATACCATTATTGCTGTTGATATAGCAAATAAGCCGACAAAAGACGATCTAAAAAAATTAATATGGCTTTTTGGTAATGCTACATTCCTTGATGCAAGAATTATAAACTCTTATGTTGTGGGACCAAGAAAAGAAATGATAACTCCTTGGAGTACAAATGCCGTTGAGATTACTCAAATCATGGATATTGAGGGAATCAATCGAATTGAAGAGTTTTTTATAATTGAAGATGAACATGCATCTTTTGATCCTATGCTTCAAAAAATCTATTCCAGCATAGGTCAAGACATTTTCACCATTAATAAAAAACCGGACAAGGCAATTTATATTGAAGATATTAACTCCTACAATCAACAAGAAGGATTAGCTTTGAGTTGGGAGGAAGTAGATTATCTAAATAGAGTAAGTGAGAAAATGGGGCGTAAGCTTACTGACAGCGAAGTCTTCGGTTTCTCGCAAGTGAACTCAGAACATTGTCGTCATAAGATATTTAACGGAACGTTTATTATAGATGGCGAAGAAAAGGAATCGACTTTATTCCAATTAATCAAAAAGACTTCTAAAGTAAACCCGAATCAGTTGGTATCTGCCTATAGTGATAACGTAGCTTTTAATTCCGGTTCGATAATCGAACAATTCGCTCCTGCAAGTGGAGATAAACCTGACTTCTTTGAAACAAAAGAAATTGAGACTGTTATTTCTTTGAAAGCAGAAACCCATAACTTTCCTACGACCGTAGAGCCTTTTAATGGAGCTTCTACAGGAACAGGCGGAGAAATCAGAGATAGACTAGGTGGAGGTACAGCTTCTTTGCCTTTGGCAGGGACTGCTGTTTATATGACTGCTTATCCTCGAACAGAGATTGATCGCCCTTGGGAAAACATGATGAATCCTAGAAAATGGCTCTATCAAACACCCGAACAAATCCTAATAAAAGCATCAAACGGAGCTTCAGATTTTGGAAACAAATTTGGACAACCGTTAATTTGCGGTTCAGTTCTTACTTTTGAACATGAAGAAAACAATAAAAAGTTTGCTTATGACAAAGTAATTATGCTTGCCGGCGGTGTAGGATTCGCTAATCGTCGCGATGCTTTGAAAGGAAAAGTAGAAGCTAATGAGAAATTAGTAGTACTTGGAGGGGATAATTATCGAATTGGTATGGGAGGAGGGGCTGTATCTTCAGTAGATACCGGAGAATATACCAGCGGCATCGAACTAAATGCCGTACAACGGGCAAATCCTGAGATGCAAAAAAGAGCAGCTAACGTAATTCGTACATTAGCTGAGTCAAAAGAGAATCCTATCGTATCCATTCATGACCATGGAGCAGGAGGACATTTAAATTGTTTGTCCGAATTGATTGAAGATGTAGGTGGAGTTATTAATATAGATGAATTACCGGTAGGAGATCCTACCCTATCCGCCAAAGAAATAATCGGGAACGAGAGTCAGGAGCGTATGGGTATGGTCTTAAAGGGAAAAGACATTGATCCGGTACGTAAAATAGCAGATAGAGAGCGTTCTCCGATGTATGTAGTAGGAGAAACGACCGGAGATATGCAGTTTGTTTTCGAACAAAATGATGGACAACGTCCTTTAGATATGCAACTTTCCGATTTCTTCGGAAAACCGCCTCGTACTGTCATGAATGATATCACAGTAAAAGAGAGTTATAAAGAAGCAGAATATGATATTTCCCAATTAAATGAATACTTGATTGAAGTCTTACAGTTAGAAGCTGTGGCTTGTAAGGACTGGCTGACAAATAAAGTAGATAGATCGGTTACCGGAAAGGTTGCCCGTCAGCAATGTCAGGGAGAAATCCAACTTCCTCTTAGTGATTTAGGGGCAGTAGCCTTAGATTATAGAGGGAAAGCCGGAATAGCCACTTCAATAGGGCATGCTCCGCAAGTAGGACTTGCTAATCCTGCCAACGGATCGGTTATGGCTATCGCGGAAGCCTTAACAAATATTGTCTTTGCTCCTTTAAAACAAAAACTACAAGGCGTTTCGTTAAGTGCAAATTGGATGTGGCCCTGTAAGAACCCGGGAGAAGATGCTCGCTTATATGAAGCAGTGCAAGCCTGCTCGGATTTTGCCTGCAACTTAGATATAAATATCCCTACGGGTAAAGATTCTCTATCTATGACTCAGAAATATGGAGAAGAAAAAGTATATTCTCCGGGAACTGTTATTATTTCGGCAGCGGCAGAAGTTTCGGATATTCGCAAAATCGTATCTCCTGTTATTGTAAACAAGAATAAAACCGCTTTGTATTACATTGATTTTTCTTTTGATACGCATAAGCTGGGAGGTTCAGCGTTTAATCAAACATTAAATAGCGTTGGAGACGACGTTCCGACGGTTAAAGACGTAGAATACTTTAAGATGTGTTTCAATGCAGTACAAGATTTAATTGAACAAGACCTAGTATTAGCCGGACATGATATTTCTGCAGGGGGAATGATTACGTCTTTGTTGGAAATGTGCTTCGCAAATACCAAAGGAGGTCTGGAAATTAATTTAAACAAAGTAAAAGAACCGGATATCATCAAGCTTCTTTTCAGCGAAAATCCGGGTATAATCATACAAGCACAAGAACCTAAACAAGTAGAAGAACTATTAAATGCTCAAGGAATAGCATTTGCCAAAATAGGTCGCCTATCTAAAGAAAGACATATCCTAATAACTAAAGGAAGTGCGCAGTATCATTTTGGAATTGACTATTTGCGTGATGTATGGTACACTTCATCTTATTTATTAGACCGCAAACAATCAGGAAATGATTGGGCTCGCGAACGTTTTGAAAGCTATAAACAGCAACCCTTGGTATATAAATTTCCAACCAAATTTGATGGAACTTTCCATACTTTAGGCATTTCGCCCGATAGAAAGAAACATTCGGGAGTGAAAGCGGCAATTATCCGCGAAAAAGGTACGAACGGCGAACGAGAAATGGCTTATGCCTTGTATTTAGCCGGTTTTGATGTAAAAGATGTACACATGACCGACCTTTCTTCCGGAAGAGAAACTTTAGAAGACGTGAATATGATTGTTTTCTGTGGCGGATTTTCCAACTCAGACGTATTAGGTTCTGCAAAAGGTTGGGCAGGAGCATTCCGATACAATGAAAAATCGCGTATTGCTTTAGAAAATTTCTATGCACGCCCTGACACTTTAAGTTTAGGTATCTGTAACGGTTGCCAATTAATGATGGAATTAAATCTTATTTGCCCGAATCATTTAAAACGTGCTTCGATGCAGCATAATAATTCTCATAAATTCGAATCTTCTTTTGTATCCTTAGAAATACCCAAGAACAAATCGATTATGTTTAAGTCATTAGCTCGAACTAAATTAGGTATTTGGGTAGCTCATGGGGAAGGAAGATTCAACTTGCCTATGGAAGAGAAAAAATATCACATCGCAGCCAAATATATCTATGACGGATATCCGGGAAATCCTAACGGATCGGATTATGAAGTAGCCGCACTTGCCTCTAAAGACGGAAGACACATAGCGATGATGCCTCATTTGGAAAGAGCAATATTCCCTTGGCAATGGGCATACTATCCGGAGGAGAGAAAAAGCGACGAAGTCAGCCCCTGGATAGAAGCTTTTATCAATGCAAGGCTTTGGATTGAAGAAAGCAAGCAATCAAAATAATTTTCAACAAATAAAAACAACAACATACGGTACGATGAAAACAGTATTAAGCGGTATTCGTCCGACAGGACATTTACATTTGGGAAACTATTACGGAGCATTGGTTAATTTCCTGAAAATGCAAGAAGAATATAATTGTTTTTTCTTTATCGCTGACTGGCATTCATTAACTACTCATCCCGATCCGGCTGCATTGCATGAAAATACAAAAAATGTATTGGCAGAATATTTAGCATGCGGATTAGATCCAAATAAATCGACTTTATACATTCAAAGTGACGTGCCGGAAATTGCCGAACTTTATTTATTATTGAATATGCAAGCCTATTTGGGCGAATTGGAAAAGACCGTTTCGTTTAAAGATAAGGCTCGCAAGCAACCTGAAAACGTGAATGCCGGATTACTAACCTATCCTGTGCTTCAGGCGGCAGATATATTGATTCATAATCCGGATTATGTTCCGGTTGGAAAGGATCAAGAGCAGCATTTAGAGATGACTCGCAACTTTGCGAAGCGTTTCAACAACAAATATGGGGTTGAATATTTCAAATTACCGCAAGCCTTTGATACGAAACGTGAAATGATTAAAATTCCGGGCTTAGATGGTAGCGGCAAAATGGGCAAATCTGAAGGAAACTGTATTTACTTGATCGATGAACCTAAAGCTATCGAAAAGAAAGTAAAGAAAGCCCTCACTGACGAAGGTCCTACGGGCGTGAATACTCAAAAACCCGACTATATCGAAAATCTTTTTACTTTAATGAAAGTAGTTTCCACTCCGGATACGGTTGCTTTCTTTGACGACCTTTGGAATCGTGGCGAAACCAAATGGTATGGCAACATGAAAAAGCAATTGGCTGAGGATATTATCCAAATGACCTCTCCGATTCGGGAACGTATTGAAGAAATCAAAAGAGACGATGCCTATCTTCATAAAGTAACCCGAGAAGGCGCTGAGAAAGCGCGCGAAAGTACCGCTAAAACCTTGCGGGAAGTCCGCGAAATTATGGGATTCAAAGCATTTTGATAAAATTCTCATTGCTACATTTTATTTTTTGTCATTCCTTGCTTGACAAGGAATCTCAAGAGATCCTGAATCAAGTTCAGGATGACAGAGTAATAGTTTCTCTTTCTCCCTTTTCCCTATTCCTTTCTCCGATATAAACTTTATCCGTAACTATTCAGCCTCTACCTTCGCCACGCATTTTAGAGCGGGGAGTACCC
>DAIPZW010000090.1:0-6836 GCA_036781965.1 Bacteroidales bacterium | reverse complement strand
ATAAAGTTCAATTCCAGCAAATCGCCAAAGAAAAAGGAGAAAGAAATCCTTGTCTCTTTTCATTTACGAAGTAAATAATTATCTTTGCCCCATGTTAAAACAACAGCTTGGTCAGAAACAACAACAACGCCTGTCTCCTTTGCAGATACAGCAGGCTAAGCTATTGGAACTAACCGCCCTGGAGATGGAAGACCGGGTGAAACAGGAATTAGAAGATAATCCTGCGCTGGAAGAAGAGGCGAAAGAGCAAGCGGAAGAGACGAACTCGGCGGAAGATATTTCGTTGGGGGATTATCGAACGGAAGATGATATACCGGACTATAAGATTCGGGAACATTATACGAGAGAAGCATCGCGCGAAGGTATTCCTTACTCGGAAGAAGAGACTTTTCGGGAAAACTTGCTGGGACAGTTGCGACTGAAAAGCATATCTCCGAAAGAATTAAGGGTGGGAGAATATTTAATCGGTAATCTGGACGAAGCCGGTTACTTGCGTCGCGAGCCGGAAGCAATTTCCGATGATCTTGCTTTCCAATATAATATGGAAGTCTCGACCAATGAGATTAATCACGTATTATCGATCATACAAGAACTAGATCCTGCGGGCGTAGGAGCGAGAAATTTGCAAGAATGTTTATCTTTGCAATTGGAACGCAAGGATTCGTCGCCCGAAATCGAGTTGAGCCGGAAGATTATATCGAACTATTTTGATGTATTCTCTAGGAAGCAATACGACAAAATAATGAAAAGTTTGCGAATCGACGAAGATCAGTTGAAGATGGCTATTAAAGAGATCACTTCGCTTAATCCCCATCCGGGCGCGTCGTGGGAAAGTGACTTGGAAAGCAAGTCTTCGCAGATTATACCTGATTTCCGTATTGATACGATAGACGGCGAACTTTATTTTAGCTTATTGGACAGTCATATTCCGGTCGTAAAAGTAAATAAGGAGTATGTCGATATGCTGAATGCGCAATCTAGAGGCGGAAATAAAGCTTCGGACAAAGAAGCAGCCCTTTATTTGAAACATAAAGTCGATTCTGCCAATTGGTTTGTCGAAGCAATCAATCAGCGCAACGAGACTTTGCGCAAGACTATGCTGACCATTATGGATATACAACGGGAGTTTTTCCTGACAGGAGATGAAACGAAGTTGAAACCCATGATATTAAAAAATGTTGCCGAGAGAAACGGTTATGACATATCGACTATTTCCCGAGTAAGTAATAGTAAATATGTACAAACCAATTGGGGAATATATCCCTTAAAGTATTTCTTTTCCGAAAAATCGACGAATGAAGAAGGAGAAGAGGTATCTACGCGCGAGATTAAGGTGATTTTGAAAGAATTAATAGAGAATGAAGATAAAAAAGCTCCTTATACGGACGAGTCTTTGCAGAAAGAACTGAAGAAAAAAGGTTATGAGATAGCAAGACGAACGGTTGCCAAGTACAGGGAGCAGTTAAATATACCCGTTGCACGTTTACGTAAAACTTTTTAATATTTTTAATTATGAATTTTCCAGAAAATTTAAAGTACACAAAAGACCACGAGTGGATTCGCTTAGACGGAAGCGAAGCGTTAATAGGTATCACTGATTATGCTCAAGATCAATTGGGCGAAATCGTGTTTGTTGATGTTGATTCGGCAGGCGAAACTATCAGCGCAGACGAAAGCTTCGGATCTATCGAGGCTGTTAAGACAGTTTCTGACCTTATGATGCCTGTTTCAGGCGAAGTATTGGAAGTTAATCCTGCTTTGGAGGATCAACCGGAGCTTGTAAACTCTGATCCATACGGAGAAGGTTGGATTATCCGTGTTGCAGTAGAAAATGTAGCTGACATGGACAGCTTGATGGACGCTGCGGCTTACAAAACATTTATTGCCGGATAATGAAATCGCTAGTAAGTATTATAATGGGGAGCACTTCGGATCTCCCCATTATGGATAAAGCTGCAAAGATATTTGAGGAATTTGAAATTCCTTTCGAAATGCATGCGCTTTCGGCTCATAGAACTCCGGAACAAGTAGAAACATTTGCCAAACAAGCAGAAGAAAGAGGCATAGAAGTAATTATCGCCGCAGCAGGAATGGCTGCCCATTTGCCGGGAGTAGTTGCATCGATGACTACATTGCCCGTAATCGGCGTTCCGATTAATTCTACTTTAGACGGAATAGACGCTTTGTTGGCAATTGTGCAAATGCCTCCGGGAATACCGGTTGCTACTGTCGGAATAAACGCCGCCATGAACGCTGCATTACTTGCCGCTCAGATTTTAAGCGTTAAAGACGAAAGAGTAAGAGGAAAACTAAGAGATTATAAGGAAGAACTGAAAAAGAAAATCGTCAAAGCGAACGAAGAGCTATCGACTGTTTCTTATAAGTATAAAACCAATTGATATTCGAATGACTACTCCGGCTTCTTATCAGAGAAGAGAAACCACAGAAGCCTTCATCGGGAACACTCCCCTTGGCGGAAATAATCCGATACGAGTTCAATCCATGACGAATACGTTTACAATGGATACGGAAGCCTGTATAAAACAATGCATAGAGATTATTGAAGCCGGCGGAGAGTATGTCCGTTTGACTGCGCAGAACGTGAAAGAAGCCGAGAACCTTAAAAATATCAAACAAGGATTAGTTGACTTGGGATATCACACTCCTTTGGTGGCAGATATTCATTTTAATCCGAAAGCTGCCGAAGTTGCTGCGCTTTATGTCGATAAAGTTCGCATCAATCCGGGTAATTTCATTGACGGGGCTAAGACTTTTACTTCGCACGACTATTCTGAAGAAGAATATAATAAGGAGATCGAAAAGATTCGGGCACGTTTTGTTCCGTTTCTGGATATTTGCCGGGCGAATAATACAGCTATCCGTATAGGGGTTAATCATGGTTCTTTATCCGACAGGATTATGAGCCGATATGGAGATACTCCTCACGGAATGGTCGAGTCTTGTATGGAGTTTCTTCGTATTTGCGTTTTGGAAAACTTCATGAACGTAGTTATTTCCATAAAAGCTTCCAATACTGTCGTAATGGTTCAGACTGTTCGCCTATTGGTGGAGGAAATGAAAAAGGAAAAAATGTCTTTTCCTCTGCATTTGGGAGTAACAGAAGCAGGAGAAGGAGAAGACGGACGGATAAAATCAGCCGTAGGCATAGGAACTTTATTAAGAGAAGGTATTGGCGATACCATTCGCGTATCATTGAGCGAAGATCCTGATAAAGAAATCCCTGTAGGAAAGCTTATGATTAATCATTTATCCGAAGAACCTAAACTTACATTAATTACTCCTACCGAAATACCTCAAGATGCAGTCTTGATTGACGATAAACCTAATCCTATAATCCTTCATGCGATCTATAACGAGGACAACTTGGATTCTTTTCGGATTAAAGTTGCGATGGACTGCGGCGTTTATTTCATAGACCGCAGAGCTGATGGAATTTTATTAGAGAACCTAAACCCCACATTATCTAAAGAAGACATTATCTCCTGCGCCTACACTATTTTACAGGCTACGGGAAGAAAGATAACCAAAACCGAATATATTTCCTGCCCCAGTTGCGGGCGTACTTTGTTTGATTTGCAATCGGCAGTTAAGCAAGTAAAACAAGCAACTGCTGAATTTAAAGGATTAAAGATAGCCATTATGGGATGTATAGTAAATGGTCCCGGAGAAATGGCAGATGCTGACTACGGTTACGTAGGTTCCGGCGTCGGGAAAGTGAGCCTTTATAAGGGAAAAGAATGCATTATGAAGAATATTCCCGAAAAAGAAGCATTGGAAAAACTTATCCAAATAATAAAAAAACATTCAAAATAAGGGATTTCTCCAAAAATTTTAATAGCTTTGCAAGAATGTATCATTTTATAGGTAGAGATGCCTATTCTAATATTGTCGTGCTATGAATAAAACCCATGAACCGGAACATATTGCGAATGAAAATATGGCCGAAGAGCAGAATCTAAACGTTAACCCTCAGGAAAACACAGTAACTAACCCTTCTGAAAAAAATCAACCGGAGGCTGAAATTGTAGAAGATACAAGTAAGCTAACAATCGAAGATATTCTTAAAAAACTTCGTGTAACGGTAGAAGAACCTTTTACCGACATCACAAGAAGCCTTATCGAGTCGCTTAAGCAAGACTTCTACCGCTTAAAAAGACTTGAAGTGGAAGAAACTCGTAAGCAATTCCTAGAAGCAGGCGGTAATGAAGAAGAATTTCAACTAGAAGAGGACGAAAGAGAAACCGAATTGAAAGAACTTCTTAAACAATATCGCGAAAAGAAAGCAGCTCTCAGCCAAGAAGAAGATAAAGCGAAAGAGGAAAACTTGAAGATCAAGCAAGGGATCATAGAACGAATCAAAGAACTCATCGAAAGCACAGACGATTTCTATAAATCCTACAATGAATTCCGCCAATTGCAACAACAATGGAAGGAAGTGAAAGCAGTTCCTCAGTCGGAAGTCAATACATTGTGGAAAGAATATCAACATTATTCAGAAAAATTCTACGACTTAGTTAAGATAAACAACGAAATGCGGGATTATGACTTCAAAAAGAACTTGGAGTTGAAACAAACCTTGTGCGAATCTGTAGAAAAATTAGCCGATGAGCAAGATGTAGTATCCGCTTTCTATCAATTACAGAACTTCCACCAAGAATGGCGCGAGATAGGGCCGGTGGAAAAGGAACTTAGAGAAGATGTTTGGCAACGTTTCAAAGAAGCTTCTACGGTTATTAATAAAAGGCACCAAGAGCATTTTGAAGAAATCCGAACTATCGAACAACGCAACCTAGAAGAAAAGCAAACATTCTGCGAAACGGTTGAGACTATCGATTACGAAAAATTGACTTCGCATAAACTTTGGGACGAACAAAGTAAGATCGTTTTAGACATACAAGAAAAATGGAAAGGAATTGGCTTTGCCCCTAAGAAACATAATGTAAAAGTTTTCGAACGCTTCCGCGCAGCTTGCGATGTATTCTTTACTCGTAAAGGAGAATTCTATAAATCACAAAAAGCAGAGGCTGAAACCAACTTAGAAAAGAAAAAAGTGCTTTGCGAAAAGGCTGAAGAATTGAAAGATAGCCAAGATTGGAAAAATGCGACCAATCAATTCGTAGCTTTACAGAAAGAATGGAAAGCAATAGGCCCTGTTCCTCGCAAACATACCGAATCATTGTGGAAACGCTTTATCACAGCTTGTGATTATTTCTTTGAACAAAAGAAAGCAACCTTCTCTTCTCAAAAGACAGAGGAATTGGACAACTTAAAAGCCAAAGAAGAAATCATTGCTAAGGTTAATAGCCTTGACGAAACCCTTTCAGCCAAAGAAGCAGTAGCTCAAGTGCACGAACTGATGGCTGAATTCAATAAAGCAGGCTTTGTTCCTTTCAAAGAAAAGGAAAGAATTTATAAAGAATATCGCGAAGCGGTAAATAAACAGTTCGATCGTTTGAAAGTAGATGTTTCTCAACGCCGTTTGGAGAGCTTTAAGAATAATCTAATGGATATGGGCGGCGAAGGAAAAGGCAAAGGACGCATTTTAAGTGAACGCGACAAATTAATGCGTACTTATGAGCGCTTAAGAAACGACATTTTGACTTATGAAAATAATATTGGTTTCCTTTCTGTATCTTCTAAAGGCGGAAGCGGCTTAGTAAAAGAAATGCAACGCAAGATAGAAAGTTTGAAAGAAGAGTTGAAACTAATAGAAAAGAAAGTAGAAGTTATTGACGATAGCTTAGAAAATAATAAATGAAGATAGGAATTTTATCATCGGGCGGAGATTGCCCCGGGATAAATGCTACTATTCGGGGTGTAGGTAAATCTGCCCTCAATCATAATATCGAAGTCCTTGGGATCTATAGTGGATTTCGGGGGCTTCTTGATAAAGATGTTATTCCTTTGAATGACACCAATCTTTCGGGGCTTTTGAATTTGGGAGGAACTATTTTAGGGACTTCCAGAGAGAAGCCTTTTAAAAAGATGTTGAAAGAAGATCACACAACATCTGAATTAATCAAAAAAAACTACCACGAATTAGGCTTAGACTGCTTAGTTTGTATTGGTGGAAACGGAACACAGAAAACTGCCTATAATGTTTCTCAATTAGGATTGAATGTAATCACAATTCCTAAGACTATCGACAACGATGTATGGGGAACAGATATAACTTTCGGCTTTGATTCTGCCATACAAATAGCAACTGACGCCATCGATAGACTTCATTCTACTGCAAGTGCCCATAAAAGAGTGATGGTTATTGAACTTATGGGGCATAAAGCCGGTTGGCTTGCTCTTTATGCAGGGATGGCAGGAGGAGCTGACGTGATTCTTTTACCCGAATTAGGGTATAATATGGAAGAAATCAATCGTGCTATTCTAGAACGCGTGCAAAAAGGAAAACCTTACTCGATTGTTGTCATAGCCGAAGGAGTAAGTATTCAAGGTGAAGAATATCGTCCATCCACTGTCTTATCTAAATTGATAGAAAAAGGAACTAATATCGAAACGCGGGAAACGATTCTCGGATATGTGCAGCGTGGAGGAACACCCACTGCTTTTGACCGAAACTTAGCTACTCGTTTGGGTGGACATGCTACTCAATTAATTATGGATGGTAAGTTTGGTTGTATGGTTTGTATGAAAGACAATAATATTCAATCCATTCCTTTAGAAGAAACCGCCGGTAAACTAAAAATGGTTCCTATTAATCATGATTTAATCGTACAAGGAAAACGAATTGGCATTTCCTTTGGCGTTTAATCTCTAATCTTTTTTTGAAGATAAAATACTCTTTGCAAAAAATAATAGAC
>DAIPZW010000089.1:0-6995 GCA_036781965.1 Bacteroidales bacterium | reverse complement strand
ACATTGATGGTAGATTGATTAATGAAAAAACAATGGATTCATCTATTATAGATAATGATGAGAAAGTTACTTTTGGAGGCAATTATGCAGGAATCATTGATGAAGTTCGTATTTGGAACATTTCTCTAACTGCTGAAGAGATAAAAAGAGATTATAATCGTTACTTAACAGGAGGGGAAAAAGGTCTTATTGCATACTGGACTTTCAATTATGCAGTAGATACTGAATTTTATGATATATCATACTCCGGAGTGAACTTTAATCAAAATCATGGATCTTTAAATAATGTCACATTAACTAACTCTATAAATAAAACGCCTTCGGCTGATCAGTTAGGATGTAGAGGAGTAACTGCTGCTGACGGGTCTTATGCTGTTCGTTCAATTCCTTATAAAGGAAGCGGGACTCCTTATCAAATCATACCACGAATGGGTATTCATCAATTCCAATCAGAAGTTGAGATAAGAAATATTGGATTGGGTTCTCAAAGTCACACTGTAGATTTTATTGATGTATCTTCATTCCGTGTAGCAGGATTTATAACCTATGAGAATTCTATCATTCCTGTTGAAGGCGTAAACTTTAATATTGATGGACAAATGGCATTACAGTCCAATGGAATGCCATACCAAACAAATGCTGATGGAGCTTTTGAAATTATGGTTCCGGTCGGAGTTCATGAAGTTATGGCGGTTAAAGCTAATCATACATTTGTAAATGATGGTCGAATTACTGATCAATATGGAAATGATCTTAATTATCAAGATGCAAGAACGGGAATTGAGTTGAAGGATAACACAACCATCAAGTATATTGGACGTGTTGCAGGAGGTACAATACAAGAAGATTATCCTATCGGACATTCTTTATCAACCAATAATTTAGCAGAAGGAGTTACGCTTACTTTGACTCATATAAAAACAGAGACTCTTATTTTTGATGATGTTGAAAAAACGGAAGTTCATTTCAAACCTTCTAATAAGGATAAAGCAAACGAAAATACAGTGAAATATGCGGAAAATAAAATTATTATTTCTCCGAATGAAGTAACCGGAGAGTTTGTGGCTTATGTAATTCCTGAAATATTTACTATTTCAGTAAATGCTCCGGGACATACTGATATTTCAGGATCGGGTTCGCAAATCGACTTAACTCAACAATTCAATGTGAGAGAAGAAATTTATGCATATAAAGATTCTATTCAAAGTAGTACAGAAAATTGGGATATTGTTAATTATTCCGATACGGTGAGATATCAATTTGCTCAAAAATTTATCAAACGTTATGCTCCTACTATTCGTATTACACAAATAGATAGATCAAACAAACCTTTGTTGCATTTTGGAGCGGATACTACTTTAGTAACTAACATGTTGGGAGAAACAGAAAAAGTACCATTATATAGTAATAATAATGAATATACTTTTGAAAAACCTGTTTTTGTTCAGCATGAAGCCTATAATATGCATTTGAAGATATTTGAAGAATATGTATTCTATGATGCACAGGGAGATGCAACAGGAACTACAGATGAAGTTCCTACTCAAGATGCTACTATAAAATTTAATAATGATATTGCGAGCAATGATGGTAAAACCACAGAGGTAACAGCAGATGAAGATGGTATTGCTTATTATTCTTTTATAGCTGGAGACCCTGAAATGACAAGTGCAATAAAGACTATGAATGCTACTGTAACTATAAATGAAAGTAGTGGTAGCACAACTTCATTTGCTTGGATTCATCCGAATAACTTCTTGGGTGGAGCGGCTTATGTATTAGGTTCTAGGCTATTAGGAACTGATTTTGTAACTGCAGGTCCAGATAAGATATTAACTGTATTAAGAGATCCTCCAGGATCAAACAGTTATTCTTATCTTGAAAAAGGTCTTTCATTCGAAGAATCATCTACTTATACAGGGTCTGTAAAAAATTCCGGAGCTGAAGATTTTACTACAGGAGTAGAATTGCCTATTATTAGCTGGCATGGAGTTGGTTCGGGAGTTATTAATATTGTACAGGAATCAGGTTCGGGAGTTACTCTTGGTATTTCTCACGAAGAAGAATATACCGGACAAGATACAAAGAAAACAAAAACCACCACGACTACAAGATTTGAAACAAGCAATGATCCACTCTATGTGGGAGCTAATGGGGACTTGTATATAGGATATTCTACTAATATTTCTTTTGGAGCAACAGAAAATATAACTATTGTTCCACGAGAAAGATTTGACGAAGCTCTTGGAGCTTATGGAACTCCTTATTCAGAAAAAACGGATTGGGTAATGGTAAAAAGTACGGGAATTAGTGCTTCGCAAATGTTTAGTACTCTCTTTGCATATCCTCAAGTTCATATTGAAGAAAGATTGATTCCCGAGTTGGAACAACTTAGAAACCGTATGCTTTTGCAGCCGGGCGAGTATAATATTGACGATCTACAAATTGTAGCTAATGAAAAAGATACAGTATTCTATATTTCGTATTTTACTCCGGATAACGAACATTTTGGAAAAAGCAATGATGATGAATCACTTGAAACATTCTTAACCATAAATGGAGATAAAGATGATGAGTTTAATGGACCAAGTTATCGTGTTATATTTAATCCGGAATCAGCAGGAGTAAGTGATACGATTATGATCTTCAATCAGTATATTGATAATTGGGTTGAGCAATTAAAAAACAATGAAAAACAGAAAGTTGAAGCTGAATTAATCCAGAATTATTCATTCCATGCGGGGTCCAGCATAGAATATAGTGAAGCATATTCTTCTACTAAATCGCACGAGAGTTCTTTCCATATAATGTTGGGTGGAAAAATATCTAATGATTGGAAATTAGGAGCCGGTCCTGCTAAAACAAAATTCGAATTTACAGAAACAGTTGAAACTTCGCATGGTGGAACTTTTACTTCCGAAGTTGAAGCTAGCCATTGTAAAGGATTTGTTTTAGCTGAAGATGGAGATGATGACTATCTTACTGTAGATGTTTGTCATGAAAAAGATTGGTCAAGTGATGATGAAGATTATGATAAAGGAGGTAGTGAAGGTTCAGTGGATGAAGATAGTATTGGAAAAAAAGATTATTATTCTTCATTTATATTTAAAACAAAAGCCGGAGTAACGTCTTGTCCTTATGAAGGGGAATATGTTACGAAGTATTATCAACCGGGACAACATATAATTAATCAAGCAACCCGCAGATTGGAAGTGCCGGAAATTGATATGCCTGTTAAGTTTATCGAAAATATTCCTTCCGGAGAAACAGCCAAACTACAACTTTATCTAAGAAATAATTCTGAAGTACAAGAAGATGTTTGGTTCGATTTGAAAATAATTGATTCTTCAAATCCTGATGGAGCTAAAATGCATATTGATGGAGGTGCTATAGGTAATGGACGTGCATTCTTAGTTCCTGCAGGAGAAACATTGATCAAAACGTTGGAAGTTGGCAAGGGAGCAGTTATGAATTATGATGATTTGCAATTAATCCTTCAATCACAATGTCAATATGATCCGACTAATTTCTTGGAAGATATTGCAGATACGGTAACATTTACTGTACACTTTACTCCTTCTTGTACTGATTTGGTCATTAAGAAGCCAAGTAATAACTGGACTTATAATACGAAGTTACCGGTTGTACAAATTGACGGTGTGGATAAACATTATATGGATATAATCATTGATCAATTCAATGTGAATTATGATAATTTCCATCATATTGAATTGCAATATAAATCTGCTTCTCAATCGGATGAAGAATGGATCACATTAATGAATTATTATAATGATACTGACTTATTTGATAAAGCTGTAGAGAATGGATTGAATGCGGAGATGATTGATGCTGCCAATAAAGGCACTATTCCGTATCGTTTTTTTATGGACGATATGTCTGACCAATACTATGATATTCGTGCGGTAAGTGTATGTGATGTTAATAATGAATTCGTATATAATGAATCTGAAGTTAGTAGTGGAATAAAAGATATGTATCGTCCGAGATTATTCGGGAGTGCACAACCAGCAAATGGAATCCTTACTATTCATGATGATGTTCGTTTGAATTTCAATGAGCAAATAGCCGAAGGTTTATTAACAAGACATAACTTCCAAGTACGTGCCGTACGTAATGGTTCTGAATCCGATCATTCGGTTTCCGTACGCATGGATGGAGTTAATGATTATATGGCTACTGAATTTGAAAAAAATCTCGAAGGAAAAGACATTACTGTAGAAATGTGGATTCAAGCAGATGAACCTCAAAATGCTACGCTGTTTAGTCATGGAAATATTAATGAATCTCTTGAAATGGCTATAACTACTGACAACCGATTGAAAATAACAATAGGAAGTGCAGTATTGACAAGTATAGATCCTGTCCCATTTGAGCAAGGTTCTTGGGCTCATGTGGCTATGGTTTATGAAGCATCCGGATATCTAACCGCATATTATAATTATTCTCCTGTAATCAATAGAACTTCACAGGCAGGTGCTTATAGCGGAATAGGAAATATTGTATTAGGAAAAAGTATTTCAGGTAATGAAAATAATTATGCCGGAAAGATTCATAATGTACGTATTTGGGAAAAATCAATTCCTTCTACTACTATTCAATTAAATAGCCTTGTTCAATTATCTGGAAATGAAGCATCGCTAGTTGCTTACTATCCAATGAATGAAGGAAAAGGCACTCTTACTGAAGATAAAGCGAGAGGAGCTACTTTGATAATGGAAGGTGGTGAATGGGTAATGCCTGATGGTTATGCCATTGCAACAAATGGGGACAATTACCTGAAGATTGAAACCGGTACGGCAGGAATTACAAAAGAAATGGATTATACGATAGAGTTCTGGTTTAAAGCAGAGCCTGGACAGAGAAATGCTACTATGTTATCTAATGGAGTAGGAGATGGTTCTGACCTTGGTGGTTCTACTTATTATTACTCTATCGGATTTGATGCTAATGGTTCACTTTCATTTATAAATAATGGAGTAACTACGGTTATTGATGGAGATTATCAGGATAATAATTGGCATCATTTCGCATTGGCAGTAAACAGAACTTATGGAAGAGCTCAAGTCTATATGAATGGTAATCTTACTACTTATATTGATGCAGCTAATTTAGGAGGTATTAGTTCTGCTTATACTTTCCTTGGAGCAAGAGGTTGGTATTCTAATGATGCTCCGGGCGTACTTGTTGTAGATAATCATTTCGTAGGTAAATTTGATGACCTTCGTTTTTGGGAATTATACAAAAATGAACGTATGGTAAGCGAAAACAACAATGTGAAACTTACGGGAGAAGAATTAGGTCTGATACATTATTATCCATTTGATACATATATTGAATTCCAAGGACAGAAGTTCCTTGAGTTCACTAATAAAGATATGCGTATATCAAGTGGTGTTAATAAGGAAGAAGATGAGTTTATAGTAGAAGGTTCTTCAGAAGATGAAGCCAAATCGAAAGAAATTGCTCCTCTGAAAGACTTTGGACCCGTTGCAGATCTTGAATTTGACTTTGTTGTTAATGACGATGCATTAATCATTAACTTATTAGAGCCTGAATATAAAATTGCTAAGACAATTGTCACCTTTACTGTTACAGACGTACGCGATGTAAATGGTAACTCAATTGCTTCGCCAATTACATGGAGTGCTTACATTGATAGAAATCAATTAAAATGGAGTGAAGAAATTCTTAATCTGACTAAACCTATTTATGAAGAATTAGAATTTACAGTAAGAGCTGTTAATAATGGAGGATCAATCCAAAAGTATACAATAAATAATATGCCATCTTGGTTAGATATTACTCCTTCAAACGGTACTCTCAATCCAAGTTCTTACGAAGAAATTACTTTTGTTGTAAATGAAGGATTGAATGTTGGTACATACAATGAGGTAGTCTATTTGACAAATGAAGATGATGTGTCTGAAGCATTAACTCTGAATTTGGTTGTTATGGGTGAAAAACCTAATTGGGAAGTTGATCCGGCTGATTTCAAATTCAATATGTCTGTATTTGGTAAGATGAGATTCAACAATATTTTCTCTGCAGATAAAGGAGATATGTTGGCTGCTTTCAAAAACGGAACATGCGTTGGAGTAACAACCAGTATTTATGATAAGAAGTTTGATATGTGGTATGCCTTGCTTACTGTATATGGAAATGAAAAGAATTATTCAGGTCTTGAATTCCGTATGTGGGATGCAAGTACAGGTAAAACTTACAAAGCAATTCCTGATTCGGAAATCATATTTATTAATGATGCCGTTTATGGAGATGTTGATAATCCGGTGATATTTGATGGTAAAGAAATTTTCTATCAAAATATGAATCTTGTAAAAGGATGGAATTGGGTATCTTTTAATCTTGCTTCTGATGACTTGACTAATGTTAATAAGACATTGCAAAATGGAAAATGGACTAAGAGTGATGTGGCGAAGAGCAAAGATTACTTCGATTCATATTCTGCAACTAAGAATACATGGACAGGTACATTGTCAAGAAACGGCGGATTTAATAATACGTCCATGTTCATGATTCTATCCTCACAAGAGCAAACGTTAAGTACTTCCGGTATGACTGTTGATACTCGTATTACTCCAATTACAGTAAAAGGAAATCAATGGAACTATATTGGTTACCTTCCATCTGTAAATACAACAGTAAAAGAAGCCTTAGCGGGTTATGATGCTCAAAAGGGCGATATAATTAAATCGCAAGATGCTTTTGCTATGTATTCTAAAAACGAGTGGGTCGGAAACTTGAATTATATGGAAGCCAACAAAGGATATATGTTATATCGTACAAAAACAAACGATGTTACCTTCATTTATCCGACTGTAAGTGGTTCATTGAGCAATAAAGTATTGGCAAATCTGAATGTTGATAAAGGATATACTAATCATCAGTTTGCTTATAATATGAATATGGTAGCTACTACTGAAGGATTGAGAAGTAGCGACAAAATATTAGTT
>DAIPZW010000088.1:0-7044 GCA_036781965.1 Bacteroidales bacterium | reverse complement strand
TAAGAAGACCATTTTGAATATTATCTTCTTAAATAAATTAATTGACGAACTGGCTGTTCAAGCTGAACAAGCGAATAAGATTGCGGTTTCTTATCAAGAACGCTTTGATAAAGGCGATGCCAATGTAATTGAATTGAACAAAGCAAAGGTCGGAAAGATTAATGCCGATAAAGCTTTGGCAGAAGCTCGCTTGGGACATACTTCTTTATTAAAGGAGTTGAAGCGTATGAACGGAGGAGTGAACTTAATTTGTGAAGATAAAGATTATTTGCCTATCTATTTATCCTCTTCGTTTGAAGATTGTTATGCAGGGATCAAAGAGAAAAACTACGATTTATTATATAAAAGGAGCGATATTACTCAATATGATAAAAATCGTAAGTTGCAACAATCAATGAACTTACCGAAGTTTACGGTTGGTTATGCTTATGAAAAAGAACCTTTGGAAACTTTTCATGGAGTAGTAGCAGGTATTTCTATTCCTCTTTGGGAAAATAAAAATACTGTGAAACATATAAAAGCACAAGCGCAAGCAGCAGAAGTTTTATACCTTGACGCTGAAACTCGCTTCTATAATGAAACGGAAATGCGCTATGCTCGTGTCAAACAGTTATCTCAAGTCTTGGATTCTTATAAGGAAGCGATGCCTGAAGCCGAAACTGCCGAACTTTTAGCTAAGGCTTTGGACTTTGGACAGATTTCTTTGATAGATTATTTACAGGAATTGGAAATTTTCTATGAAGTAAGAACCAATATGCTTGAAACAGAATATGAACTTCAACAAGCATTTGCCGACTTAATGGAGTGGGGGTTGTAAGATTAAAGAAATTCTATCACTTGCTCTAATCGATTACCACGTGATCCTTTTATTAGGATTACGTGGTTCTTTATGGGTGCATTTTTAAGTGACTCCAATAAATCTTTAGTGTCAGGAAATATCTTCCATTCGGGAAGTAAACCGGAAAGATTTAAGAAGTTTTTGCCAATCAAGTACACATTGGATATTGAAATACTTTTTAAGTAATCAACTATCGCTTGATGTTCCTCTTGGCTATATTTTCCTAACTCATTCATCTCTCCTAATATTAAAGCTTTCGGATGTGTTTCTTGACAGGAAGAAAAGTTTTCCAAAGCTGCCCTCATACTTGAAGGATTCGCATTATATGCATCAATAATCAACTCGTTATTAGTTGTTTTAGTTCTTTGTGAACGGTTGTTAGAAGGTATATAATCAGCAAGAGCTTGATTTATTTTCTCTACAGGAACGTTTAAATAACTCGAAATACTGATTGCAGCCAATACATTCTCTAAGTTATAAGCACCTACTAAGTGTGTATTTAAGAAATGACTTGTATTCTCTTTTGTCCAATCTAGAGAAAGAAAGGGAGTCGCCTGTTTTAATCTTCCTTTTATATAAGTATCCTCATTTTTTGTACTATATAATATGGTGTTTCCTCTATTATAAAAAGATTGTAAGTGAGGATTATCTGCATTCCCGAAGATAATTTCTCCATAAGCGTAGATATATCTATATAATTCTGTTTTTGTTCGAATAATTGTCTCAAAAGAACCAAAACCTTCTAAGTGTGCACGACCTACATTCGTAATCAATCCATAATCAGGTTCGGCAATAGTACATAGATCAATAATTTCTCCTAGATGATTTGCTCCCATTTCAATAACTGCATATTCATGTTCGGGCGTTAATTGCAATAAAGTCAAAGGTACTCCTATATGATTATTTAAATTTCCTTCGGTATAAAGAATTTTATAGTTCGTACTCAAAGCCGCAGCGGTTAATTCTTTGGTAGTTGTCTTTCCATTAGTTCCCGTGATGGCGATTATTTTTGCTTTCATCTGATTTCGATGATAATTCGCCAAATCTTGTAAGGTTTGTAATGCATTATCTACTTGAATAATCCGATCGTGCTTAGGAAGATTCGGTCTATCCCCGACAGCATAAGCAACTCCTTTTTCTAATACTTCCAATAAATAATCATTACCATCGAAACGTTCGCCTTTTAAAGCAAAGAAAATAGCATCGGCAGGGCAGTTTCTACTATCTGTAGAGATATTTGGATATTTTTGAAAGAGGGAATATAATTCGGGTATAGTCATAATCTTTAATTTTCAGACAACAAAGATACAAAGTTATGCGGATTAGTGAATGCAAAATATTACTTTTGCACCATGAAATGTAATTCGGCTTTATTAACAACTAATATTAAAGGAGATCTTTGGGATTTTTCTACACCTAAAGTAATGGGAATCTTAAATATAACTCCCGATTCCTTTTATGAAGGGAGCCGAAAACAAACCGAGAAGGATATTATTGACCGTATTCATCAAATTTTGGAAGAAGAGGCTGATATTATTGATATAGGAGGCTATTCTTCCCGGCCGAATGCTCGTTTTGTAGACGAAGAAGAAGAAATGGAGCGTTTGAGCGTAGGTCTTTCCTTATTAAATAAGTATGTCCCTCATGCTATCATATCTGTTGATACTTTTCGCAGTTCTATTGCACGGAGAAGTGTAGAAGAATATGGAGTAGCTATAATTAATGATATTTCCGGAGGGGAATTAGCTCCCGATTTCTTTGATACGGTAGCCGATTTGCAGGTTCCTTATATATTAATGCACATGCAAGGAAGTCCGCAAACCATGATGGAATACACTAAATACGACCATTTACTTCAAGATGTCTTTCTTTATTTTTCTCGAAAGATTAATATTTTGCATCAAAAGGGAGTAAATGATATTTGGCTAGATCTCGGCTTTGGTTTCAGCAAGAATACCGAACAAAATTATGAACTTTTGCGAAATTTAGAAAAATTTTCTACCTTTGAGCTGCCTGTTTTGGTAGGTTTCTCTCGTAAAACAATGATAAGAGAAGTCATAAACACAACAGCTAATGAGAGTCTTAACGGGACAACTGCTTTGAATATGTTATCTTTAACTAAAGGTGCGCATATTCTTCGTGTTCATGATGTGAAAGCTGCTGTAGAAACAGTAAAACTATATAAAACCACACAAGGATGATGTTTCATTTTGGCATAAAGGACGCAATTGATGTATTTTTAGTTGCCTTTGTTCTTTACAAGACTTACTTGTTAATGAAGAAAACCCACGCAACGGCTATCTTCATGGGAGTCTTGGCGGTTTTAGTTATTTGGCTTCTTGTTTCTCAGGTTTTTGAAATGCGTTTGATGGGTTCTATCTTAGATAAATTCATTAATGTCGGATTAATCTTACTTGTTGTTGTATTTCAAAAAGAAATCCGTGAATTTTTACAAGCATTAGGCTCCAACAAAGGACTTCGTTTTATTGCAAAACTCTTTAAGCCTAAAAATCATAATCCCGATGTGCAAGAAGATATATCGACTATTATGCCGATTGTCTTAGCATCGATGGATATGGCTAAGAGAAAAGAAGGAGCACTCATAGCTATTCAAAAAAATGATTCCTTAGCCACCTTTGTAGATACCGGTGAATTGATTAATGCAAACGTTAGTACACGTCTAATAGAAAATATATTTTTCAAAAATAGTCCTCTCCATGACGGAGCAATGATTATTGTGGGAAATAAAATAAAAGCTGCCGGTTGTATATTGCCGGTTTCTCAACGCCAGAACATACCCAAAGACTTAGGTTTGCGGCATCGTTCCGCTTTAGGCTTATCAGAAGAAACAGATGCACGAGTTATTATTGTATCCGAAGAGACAGGAAACATTTCTGTTGCCGTAGATGGAAAACTTAGTGCAAACATTTCTGCCGAAGAGCTGCAAAAAATATTAGTATCCAAATAAATGTATAACTATAAACTATAAGATCATGGATTTAATTCGAGAAATTATCGAGCGAGCCAAATCCAACAAACAAAGGATTGTCTTGCCTGAAGGCACGGAGGAAAGAACTTTGCGTGCGGCTGATCAACTTCTTAAAGATGAGGTTGCTCATATCATTTTGTTAGGAAACCCGGAAAAAGTAAACGAATTAGCGAAGAAGTATGAACTTCCTCATGTAAGCAAGGCTACGATTATTGACCCTGTGAACCATGACAAAAAAGAAGTTTATGCGGAATTGCTTCACGATTTACGTAAATCTAAAGGTTTAAGCATAGAAGATGCTCGTAAATTAGCAGAAGACCCATTGTATTTAGCCTGCTTAATGATTAAGAATGGCGATGCTGACGGAGAAATTGCAGGAGCTCAAAACACAACAGGGGATGTACTTCGCCCTGCTTTGCAAATAATCAAAACAAGTCCGGGTATCAGTGTGGTTTCCGGTGCTTTCTTGATGTTTACAAAAACAAAAGAGTATGGAAAAGACGGTTTATTGGTATTTGCTGACTGTGCAGTGATGCCTAACCCTAATGCAAGAGAATTAGCAGAGATTGCAGTGGCAACTGCTCGTACTACAAAAGCAATTGCAGGGATTGAACCTCGCGTTGCGATGCTTAGTTTCTCTACCAAAGGCAGTGCAAAACACGAATTAGCAGATAAAGTGATCGAAGCAACCAAGATTGCTAAAGAAATGGCGCCAGAATTCAAAATTGATGGTGAACTTCAAGCAGATGCTGCCCTTGTTCCTTCCGTAGGTTCTAGTAAAGCTCCGGGAAGTGACGTAGCCGGACAAGCCAATGTATTGGTATTCCCTAATTTGGAATGTGGAAATATATCATATAAACTAGTACAACGTTTAGGAAATGCCGAAGCCGTAGGACCCATCCTACAAGGTATGGCAGCTCCGGTAAATGATTTGTCAAGAGGTTGCTCGGTAGATGATATTTATAAGATGGTGGCTATCACAGCTAACCAAGCTATAGGATTAAAGAACACTAAATAATATTTATAATGGCTGACGTAATCGTAGAACCCATAGAATCGTTTGGGTTATTTTCAAAAGACAAGCCCAAAAACTCTCTTTTCTCCAAAATTGGAGTTGTAGGAGCGGGTAGAGACGGACGAAATATCATTCGATTGACTTCTTCCGCAGGTTTGGAAGTAGTATTTATCGAAACCAATCAAGAAAAAATTGATTTTGCTTATCAACGAATCAGTGAAGGCTTAGACAGTAAAATTGAAAACTGGGGATTGACTCCGGGAGAGAAGAAAACTATCATGGGACGTATTCACGGCTCGACTGACTATGTTGAATTAAAAGATTGCGACTTCGTAATCGAATGTATTCGCTTTGATAAAGAAACCGGAGAGAGAAGTACTGAACTTCGTAAAGAAGCTTTCAAACAAATTGAGAATGTAGTTTCTCCGGATGCTATTATCGCAACAAACTCAACTACTGTTGTGATCAGTGAGTTGGCTTATGATTTGAAATATAAGAATCGTTGTATAAGTCTTCATTTCCCAATTGCTCATCCTGACGCTAAATTGTTGGAAGTGGTTAAAAGTATTTATACTTCGGAAGAAGTTTACAAGAAGATACTCCTGTTTGCTAAGTTGATAAAATACGAAGTAATCGAAGTGAACGAAAGTAACGGATTGGTAAGTATGCGATTGATGATTGTATTGCTTAACGAAGCTTGCCAAATGGTTATGGAGAACGTTGCGACTATGGAAAGTATCGATAGACTGATGGAAGTTGTTTATGGAATGCGTTCAGGTATCTTTAAATTAGCCGACATTGTAGGTATAGAGAAAGTCTTGAATTTAATGGAAGATATGTTCAACGAATACGGGGATAAAAAATACAAACCAAACCCATTGGTATGGAAACTTTACCGTACTAAACAATTTGGTCTTAGTTCCGGCAAAGGATTTTACACTTATGAAGATGGTAAAATAGTAGGTCCTAATCAATTCGTTTAATCCTTAAAAGTTAATTCAATGAAAATATTAGTATTAAATTGCGGAAGTTCTTCCATTAAATATAAACTATTCAACATGACTAACCAAGATATCTTGGCGCAAGGTGGAATAGAAAAAATCGGTCTTACAGGTTCATTCTTGAAACTAACATTGCCTGATGGACAAGTAGTACGTTTGGAAGGAGAAATATTGGAACACCAAACAGGTATAGAATATATCTTGGGAGTAATAACAAGTCAAAAATATGGCTGTATTAAATCGTTAGATGAAATAGACGCAGTAGGTCATCGTGTCGTTCATGGAGGAGAAGTTTTCAATTCCAGTGTTTTGATTACTAAAGAAGTAATCGAAAAAATGGTAGAATGTATTGATTTAGCTCCTTTGCATAATCCACCTAACCTACAAGGTATCGAAGCTGTTAGTACTTTAATGCCGAATGTTCCTCAAGTAGGAGTGTTTGATACGGCTTTCCATCAAACTATGCCTCAGTATGCTTATATGTATGGACTTCCTTATTCACTTTATGAGAAATATGCTGTTCGTCGCTATGGTTTCCACGGAACCAGCCATCGTTATGTTTCAAAAAGAGCTTGTGAAATTTTAGACCTTCCCTATAAAGATCAAAAGATTATTACTTGCCACTTGGGTAACGGAGGTTCTATTGCAGCTATTAAGGACGGTGTTTCAGTAGATACTTCTATGGGTATGACTCCGGTAGAAGGTTTATTGATGGGTACGAGAAGTGGAGATGTAGATGCCGGCGTTTTAACTTATATCATGGAAAAAGAAAATATAGGTGCGCAAGCAATTTCTACTATCGTAAACAAATGTAGCGGTGTATTAGGTGTATCCGGCGTTTCTTCCGATATGCGCGAAATTGAAAACGCAATCGAAGAAGGCAACGAAAGAGCAAAATTATCTTTCGAAATGTATGAATATAAAATTAAGAAATATATCGGTTCATACATTGCTGCTTTAGACGGATTGGATGTATTAGTTTTCACAGGAGGTATTGGAGAAAATCAAACCATCTCTCGTGAACGGATTTGTAACAGTTTAACTTGGATGGGTATCCAAGTAGATCCTGAAATCAACAAAGCTCGTGGCAAAGAACTATTGATCAGTACACCTGAATCGAGAGTAAAAGTAATCGTTGTTCCTACTGATGAAGAATTTATGATTGCTTCCGACACGATGGATATATTGAAAAAGTAAGAAG
>DAIPZW010000087.1:0-7054 GCA_036781965.1 Bacteroidales bacterium | reverse complement strand
AATACTGTTGAAGAGGATTAAGAAGAGTAAAGAAAAAGTTTAAACCAGTTCGATATAAACTAATTATGCTCATTTACTTAAAAAAATAATTTGGATCTATTTTGCAATTTTCCATAAAACTTGAAGTGTCCTCAAAATTTAGACACAATTTTATTTGAGGGCACTTTTTTATAAATAAAACCATCATGAAAAAAAACACAAGTCCGGATGTACATTCGGAACTATCCTGCTATTGAAGCAGAGTATGCACTAGAAAACAAAGAAATTACCTATCCTGAACATCCAAACATCGAGTTTATCCCTTTGCTCGAACCCTTAAAACTGAATCATCCCATCCTGCAATTATTGGTTTATCTGGACAATCATTCCGACGAAAAACTTTATTTGGAAGATATTATCCAAGAATCGGGCTTCCCGAAGCATATTTTCTGTCCAACATTCAGAAAACTGACCGGAACGTCTTTTGCTTCCTACATGATCCTTCTCCGAATCTATAAAGCAAGGTATTTATATCTCAACAGTAGCTACACCGGCTATCAGATTTGCTTTATTTCTCCCTTCTGCTTGTTTCTTTCTCCTTTTTTAATACTTGTTTTGTTCCATTGTCCGTATATTTTTATTACCTTTGTACTTCTTATTTTTGAAGATAAATTAAAGAAACAACATAAAAAATGAGCGAAGAAAACAAAACTATCAATAATGGTTATTCCGCAGATAGTATTCAGGTATTAGAAGGCTTGGAAGCAGTAAGAAAACGTCCGGCGATGTATATCGGAGACATCAGCCAAAAGGGTCTTCATCACTTGGTTTATGAAGTAGTAGATAACTCGATTGACGAAGCTTTGGCAGGTCATTGTAGTAATATCGAAGTAACTATTAATGAAGATAATTCGATTACAGTAAAAGACGACGGGAGAGGAATTCCTGTTGACTTTCACGAAAAAGAACAAAAATCAGCCCTTGAAGTCGTACTTACCGTATTGCATGCAGGAGGTAAATTCGATAAAGATTCATATAAAGTATCCGGAGGTTTGCACGGGGTAGGGGTCTCTTGTGTAAACGCGCTTTCTTCTTACTTAAAAGCGGAGGTATATCGCGATGGTAAGATTTATATGCAAGAATATTCTATCGGTAAGCCGACTTGCAAACTTCAAGTGGTTGGAGAAACTTCTTATAGAGGAACAATTATTACATTCAAACCTGACGCAGATATTTTCACGGTAACTGAATATAAATATGATATATTAGCTTCTCGTTTGCGCGAGCTGGCTTATCTGAATGCAGGAGTAAAGCTTATTCTTACGGACAAAAGAACTACAGAAGACAATCAGGAAGAAAGAAGAGAAGAATTTTATTCCTCTGAAGGATTGAAAGAGTTTGTTCGTTATATAGACTCTGCTAAAGAATCTTTGATCAGTGATGTAATTCATTTAAATACAGAAAAGCAAGGAATCCCTGTAGAAGTAGCTTTGACTTATAATACTACTTACAATGAGAATGTACATTCTTACGTAAATAATATCAATACGATTGAGGGAGGAACTCACTTGGCAGGTTTCCGTAGAGGCTTAACTCGTACATTGAAGAAGTATGCCGAAGATTCCAAGATGCTTGATAAAGTGAAAGTGGAAATAAGTGGTGATGACTTCCGAGAAGGACTTACAGCCGTAATCTCTATTAAAGTACAAGAACCTCAGTTCGAAGGACAGACTAAAACTAAATTAGGAAATAATGAAGTTATCGGCGCTGTGGATATGGCGTTAGGCGAAGCTTTAGGTAACTACTTGGAAGAACATCCGAAGGAAGCTAAACTAATTGTCGATAAAGTAATCTTAGCAGCTACCGCAAGAGCGGCAGCTCGTAAGGCTAAAGAAATGGTTCAACGGAAATCTCCTTTGTCAGGAGGAGGACTCCCGGGTAAATTAGCAGACTGTTCAAGTAGAGATGCCGAGTTATGTGAAATATTCTTAGTCGAAGGGGATTCTGCAGGCGGAACTGCTAAAAGCGGACGAGATAGACAATTTCAAGCAATCCTTCCCTTGAGAGGAAAGATATTGAACGTAGAAAAAGCCATGCCTCATAAAGTACTTGAAAGCGAAGAAATCAGAAATATCTATACCGCTTTAGGTGTTACGATAGGAACAGAAGAGGATAGCAAAGCATTGAATATGGAAAAGTTGCGTTATCACAAAGTAATAATCATGACCGATGCCGACGTGGACGGAAGTCACATTGCTACACTTATTCTTACTTTCTTTTTTCGTCACATGCGTCCATTGATCGAGAATGGATATGTTTATATCGCTACTCCTCCTCTTTATTTAATGAAGAAAGGAAAAACCGAAGAATATTGCTGGTCGGAACAACAACGACAAGCTTTTATCACTAAATATGCCGATGGAAATGAATCTCAAGTTCATACTCAACGCTATAAAGGTTTGGGAGAAATGAATGCTGAGCAGTTGTGGGATACTACTATGGATCCTGAGCATCGTACCTTAAGACAAGTAACTATAGAGAATGCTGCTGAAGCCGATTATGTCTTTGCGATGTTAATGGGCGAAGAAGTAGCTCCTCGTCGAGAATTTATTGAAGAAAACGCTACTTACGCCAATATTGACGCTTAGTATGCTCATTGGCTTGTCAGTCAATCATAAAGAAGGTCTATCCTGCATTGCCGATGGTTATGTAAATTCAATCGCCAAAGCAGGAGGGACTCCTGTTTTAATACCTATCCTTACTGATGAACAAAAGTTAGATGAAGTTTTATCTAACTTAGACGGATTAGTTCTGTCGGGAGGCGGAGACATTCACTCTTCTTTTTTCAATGAAGACTTACATCCTACGGTTACGGACTATGATTTGGATCGTGATGTATATGACTTGGCATTAGTAAAGCTTGCCGTTAAGAAACAAATACCAATCTTGGGAATTTGTCGAGGAAGTCAAGTCATGAACGTTGCTTTAGGCGGAGGATTGATTCAAGATATACCTTCTCATATTCCTACATCTAAGATAAGACATAGCCAATCCGAACCTAGAGAGCAGGCTTCTCATTCGGTTTCTTTGGAAAAAGGCACCTTATTATATAGTATATTCAAAAAAGAACAACTTCAAGTCAATTCCATTCATCATCAAGCAGTAGGGGAGATGGCTTCCGGATTTAAGGTTTCCGCTTATGCTCCTGACGGAACAGTAGAAGCTGTTGAATCTGATGAAGGTTATTCTCTATTGGGTGTGCAATGGCATCCCGAATGTATGGTAGCCGGAACAGAAAGCTCGGAAATGATTCATTTGTTTCAGCATATTGTTTCTGAAGCGGATACTTTTCATCGAGCCAAAGAGATACATAAGAAATACATCATCTTGGATTCTCATACAGATACGCCGATGTATTTTCCTTATAAGGTAGATATAGGAAAAGACAATAAAGCAATCAAATTAAACCCGAAAGACTTAGGAGCGGAAGACGAAGACAAGCCTGTTTATTACCGCCCGAAGGTAGATATTCCTAAAATGGAAAAAGGAATGGTCGATGCTGCCGTGATGGTAGCTTATATTCCTCAAAGTTCGTTAAGTGCTTCCGGCTTAAAGAAAGCATTTGACAAAAGCTGTTCCATATTAAATACACTTTCTACTCAATTAAGTAAGATAGAAGACCGAGCTGAGCAAGCAAAGACGGCAAATGATTTGATAAGGCTTAAGAGTCAAGGGAAAAGAGCTATCCTTTTCGGATTAGAAAACGGATATGGCATTGGAAATAATATTCAAAACCTACAAACATTGGCAGATTTAGGGGTAGTTTATATAACCTTATCCCACAATGGAGATAATCATATTTGCGATGCAGCAGCTAAATCCAAGAAAACTCATAACGGACTGAGTGAATTTGGCAAAGAAGTAGTCAAAGAAATGAATCGTTTGGGAATTATCATTGATATATCCCATACTTCAGAGAAAACTTCTTACGATGTGCTGGCGTTAAGTGAATATCCGATTATAGCTTCTCATTCTTCAGTTAAGGCTTTATGCGATCATCCCCGAAATATGTTGGATGATTTAATTAAAGCGGTTGCAGCTAAAGGAGGAGTCGTGCAAGTTTGCCTTTATACCGGTTTCTTAAAGAAGAAAGGAACGGCAAAAGTCAAAGATGCAGTCGATCATATTGAATACATTATTAAATTAGTTGGCGAAGACCACGTCGGAATCGGTTCAGACTTTGACGGCGGAGGTGGATTTACAGGATTAAAAGATATAACGGAAGTAATTCAAATAACGCAAGAACTGCTTAGAAGAGGCTATTCCGAAGAAACTATCCGCAAAATCTGGGGAGGAAACTTCATCCGTGTCATGAATGATGTACAAAACAAAGTAAAAGTTCAAGCATGAAACAAATCATCTATATATTCGCATTGCTTTTTGCTTTCGCTTCTTGCGGAGCTAAGACAGAAAAGCCAACTTCTCAGACGAAACCGGAAGAAGCTAAGCGCATAGTTCCGGAATTTAACGCAGATAGTGCCTATTATTATACAGATGTGCAAGTTGCTTTTGGTCCGCGTGTGCCTAATACTGATGCACATAAAAAGGGTGGGGACTATTTAGCCGGCGAACTAAGAAGACACGGGGCTTCGGTGGTTGAACAGGAAGCGGTGGTATATACTTACGATGGTATAAAGTTGAATATTAAAAATATAATAGGTTCATTCGCTCCCGAAAAGCAAGGACGCATACTTTTATGCGCTCATTGGGATTCAAGACCCTTTGCAGATCATGACCCTGACCCGAAAAATCATAAAACTCCCATAGATGGAGCCAACGATGGCGCAGGTGCTTGCGGAGCTTTATTGGAAATAGCTCGCCATATGGGGAAAAACCAACCGAATGTAGGGATAGATATTATCTTTTTCGATGCAGAAGATTGGGGAAGTCCGAGCTTTGAAGAAAACTATGCCGGAGGCTACTGTTTAGGCTCGGAATACTGGTCAAGCAATCCGCATATTTTGGGGTATAGAGCCACTTATGGCATTCTTTTAGATATGGTAAGTGCGCCCGATGCCCGTTTTTATCGCGAGGGTTACTCCAATTATTATGCAAAAGAAGTAGTTGATAAAGTATGGAAAGCAGGTCACGACCTAGGTTACGGTCATTTCTTCGTCAATGAAGTAGGCGGAGCTATAGAAGACGATCATGTTCACATTTTGAAGAACTTAAAAATTCCATGCATCGATATTATTCAACACGATAATACGACAGATACAGGTTTTGGTGCTTATTGGCATACCTTGCAAGATAATATGGAGCAAGTAAGCAAAGAAACTTTGAAGATTGCCGGACAAACCGTTTTACATGTAATATATCATGAGTGAAACTATTAACCAAATACAAGATGAAATCATTGAAGAGTTCTCAGGCTTTGATGATTGGATGGATAAATACGGGCTTATCATCGAGATAGGCAATGAACTTCCACCTTTAGACCCGCAATATAAAACGACAAGCAATCTGATTGAAGGTTGTCAAAGTCGTGTTTGGCTGCAAGCCGATTATAAAGACGGCAAGGTTTATTATCAAGGAGATAGCGATACGGTAATCGTCAAAGGAATCGTGTCTCTGTTGATCAAAGTCCTTTCCGGTCATACCCCTGACGAGATTCTTTCTACCGATTTATATTTCATTGAAAAAATCGGACTGAAAGAGCATCTTTCTCCTACGCGTTCCAACGGATTGGTCGCTATGTTGAAACAAATGAAACTGTATGCGCTGGCTTTCAAAGCGAAAAATCAAGCATGAGAAAGCTTAAAATCACGGAAATGAACCGTCTTTCTCCGGAAGAGTTTAAGGAAACGGAGAAAATACCCTTGATAGTTGTCTTAGATAACGTTCGCAGTCTGCATAATGTCGGTTCTGTTTTTCGTACTTCCGATGCTTTTTTGGTCGAAGCTATATACTTATGCGGAATTACGTCCGTACCTCCTCATGCAGAAATCCATAAAACGGCTCTGGGTGCTGAATATTCTGTTGAATGGAAGTATTTTGAGAACGCCATAGATGCAGTAAACGAACTGAAAGAACAAGGCTATCAACTCGCAGCCATAGAACAAGCCGAAAACTCCCTAATGCTTGATGAATTGAAATTGGATTCGTCCAAGTATGCACTTGTTTTAGGCAATGAAGTAAAAGGAGTAGATCAGGAAGTGATGAACCTTTGCGATTTTTGTGTCGAGATTCCTCAGTTCGGCACCAAACATTCTCTCAATGTTTCCGTAGCTTCGGGCATTGTTATTTGGGAATTTTTCAAACGCCTACAATAAACCCATTTCAATCATCTGAATAATCCGTTCGCCGGCGGCATCTTTTCCGTCCGGATTCCATTCTGTCTTCAGATTTGCCCCGAATATGCTGGCAAATATATTCCAAAATCCCGCTCGAAAGGAACCTAAAAATGCTTTTAATAGTTGATATGAACTTTGATTACATTCTCTGTCAATCAATTTGATAAGTAATTTCCCTTGTGAGAAAGTAAGTTTCTTAAGTACCGGTTTATATTCCGCAAACAACTCCTTTTCCATCCGCTTCAAATGCTCTTCTTTCGATTTTTTATCAGGAAGCGTTTCCATATACTCGTAAGTTTCTATCAAAGTCGCATATATCATCTTCGCATAAGGGAGCGTTTTCTTAATATCACGGATTAGTTTCCGGTATTTCTCTTCATCTTTATTGTTTTTGAATTCATTTTTCGGATAGATATAAATATCCCGAAGAATCATCGTATAAGTCGTATCTCCCTCTTGTTCAATAATAAATTCAGGAATATCATTTTCGGAGAAAGAACCGGATTGCGCATGTCCTTTCCCTATAAAAAAGAGAAACAACAGGCAAAACAAAAGCATAATCACGCCCTTTTGTCGTAAATCAAAAAAGAATCTATTTTTTAATGATTTCATCTTCTCAAAAAGTCCTTTTGTTATTCCTATCTTTCTATTGCCAAAGGTAAAACAATTATTTGAAATAAGGATTGAATTATTATTTCGTTTAAAATATTTCCATATATGGA
>DAIPZW010000086.1:0-7055 GCA_036781965.1 Bacteroidales bacterium | reverse complement strand
TTCATCCTCTGAGGTTCGAGGCTTCATCCTCTGAGGATCGGGGCTTCATCCTCTGAGGATGAAATCTGCACCAAAGAAATCTACTTGATCCAATCTTTCTCCTTTTTTATTTATCCTATCCAAAAACATTCCTAGTATCTTTAGAAAAATAACCTTTATTTTTAGAAAAGTAAGTAATCTATCTTTTGAAACACTAAATATAAAGAAGAAGGGAACAGGGAGAAGCAACGTTCGCCCTTAGGCAGAAAAGAAAAAAAAGCGAATCAAACAAAGTCGCAAATATTCGTTACGGACATGCGACCCGGATTTGTTAATACAGATATGGCAAAAGGCGAAGGATTGTTTTGGGTTGCAAGTGTTGATAAAGCAGCAAAGCAAATTTATAGTATCATTAAGAAAAAGGTTCTTTTTATGCAGAAGTAGCCGGAGTTAAGATTTTAGATAAAAAGACAAACAGATTAATCCAAGAAATAGACTTAGAATGCCAACTTTGGGGATTAGACAACATAAGTGTAGGAGATTATAACTTTGACGGCATTGAAGATTTCTCTGTATTTGAATCCAGTTATGCAGGTCCGAATACTTCAAGTTTATATTTCCTGTACGATCCGAAAACAAAGAAATACTTCGATAGTGGTTTCAGTGGTACTTCATTAGAATTTGATCCTGAAACAAAAAGAATTTATGAGCATAATCAATGTTGCGCCGGCACTATGCACATGAATGCAGAATATGAGCTCGTTGATAACACGATGGTTTTGATTAAACAAACTTGTATCAGATTCAACGAAGAAACCGAAGAATTTGAAATCGAAGAATGTGAATAAAAAAAGAGCAAGTCTCATTAACGAAACTTGCTCTTTTATCTATTAGTAAATTAGCTTACTCTTATTCGGCTTCTTTTTCTGTTACTTCTTCAGCAGGAGCTTCAGGAGTTTCCTCTTGAGCAGGCAATTCTGCAAGAGGAGCTTCTACTACTGCTTCTTCAACATCCGGAGTTTCCTCTACTTTAGGAGTTGCTGTAGCTTCAGTAGCTTTAGCAGCGCCTGTCGAACGGCGAGAACGACGAGTTGTTTTAGCTTTTTTAGAACCTGATTTTTCTTTCAACATCAATTCGTTGTAGTCAACCAATTCTATAAAACACATGGAAGCATTATCTCCCAAACGATTACCAGTTTTGATAATACGAGTATATCCACCCGGACGATCAGCTACTTTTTGAGCTACTTCTTGAAACAGTTCAGTTACTGCATATTTATTATGCAATTGTTGAAAGACCAAACGTCTTGAATGTGTGGTATCTGTCTTAGATTTTGTAATAATCGGCTCAATATAAATTCGTAGCTCTTTTGCTTTTGCTACAGTCGTGAAAATTCTCTTATGCATAATCAAAGAGGTAGCCATGTTAGAAAGCATAGCTGCTCTATGAGAATAAGTACGACCTAAATGATTGATTTTTCTTTTATGTCTCATCGTATATTATTCTTTATCTAATTTATATTTTGAGATGTCCATACCAAAATTAAGGTTTAGATTCTCAAGTAAATCATCTAACTCTGTCAATGATTTTTTTCCGAAGTTACGGAATTTCAACAAATCATTTTTTTGATATTTCACCAATTCACCAAGTGTTTCCACATCGGCTGCTTTTAAACAATTCAATGCACGAACAGATAAATTCATGTCGGCAAGTTTTGTTTTCAATAGCTGACGCATATGAAGAACTTCTTCGTTAAATTCTTCTGTGGATTCAGTATTTCCTGGTTCGAAATTAATTTTCTCATCAGAAAATAACATGAAATGATGAATCAAAATTCGAGCAGCTTCTTTCAAAGCTTCTTTAGGATGAATTGACCCATCTGTAGTAATTTCTATAGTTAGCTTCTCATAGTCGGTTCTTTGTTCAACACGATATGGATCAACTACATATTTTACATTACGGATAGGTGTATAGATTGAATCTATAGCGATTTGGTTCACTTCGTCATTTTCGGTACGATTTTCTTCTGCGGGTACATAACCACGACCTTTGCCGATAGTAAGAGTAATCTGCATAGTAGCAGATTTATCTAAATGGCAAATTACAAAGTCAGGGTTCAAAACTTCAAAACCGGCTAATTGGTTTCCAATGTCGCTTCCTTTAAATTCTGTTACTCCTGAAATATTGATGGTTACTTTTTCATCCTCTATATCTTTAACGATTTGTTTGAATCGTATTTGTTTAAGATTGAGGATAATATTAGTAACATCTTCCAAAACTCCGGGGATAGAAGAAAATTCATGATCCACGCCATCAATTTTGATTGATGTTATAGCAAACCCTTCAAGAGAAGATAGAAGTATTCTTCGAAGTGCGTTTCCTACTGTAATACCAAAGGTGGGTTCCAACGGACGGAATTCGAACTTACCGAAGTAATTATCTGCTTCTAACATTACTACTTTGTCGGGCTTTTGAAATGCTAATATCGCCATAATGATCTGATTATTTAGAATATAATTCTACTATTAATTGCTCTTTAATATTTTCAGGGATATCAACTCTTTCCGGAATGTGCAAATATTTTGCACTCGTAGAAGATTGATCCCACTCTATCCAAGGATATTTGCTGTGATTAAATCCGGATACGCTATCAAGAATAACTTCAAGCGATTTAGATTTTTCACGAACTCCAACTATTTGACCTGGTTTTAGCGTATAAGAAGGAATATTCACCACTTTATCATCTACTACAATGTGACGGTGAGAAACTAATTGACGAGCTCCTGCTCTTGTTTTAGCCAATCCCATACGATAAACAACGTTGTCTAAGCGGCACTCCAATAATTGAAGAAGAACTTCACCGGTAATACCTTTAGAACGTTGTGCTTTATCAAATAAATTGCGGAACTGTTTTTCCAATACTCCATAAGTATATTTAGCTTTTTGTTTTTCACGAAGCTGAATACCATACTCTGAAGTTTTCTTTCTTCGCCCGTTACCATGTTGTCCCGGAGGATAATTCTTCTTACTTAATACTTTGTCAGGTCCGAAGATTGCCTCACCAAACTTACGTGCAATTTTTGTTTTTGGTCCAGTATATCTTGCCATTTCTTTATTTGTTAATAGTTCTGTTGGACAAGAACTTGTGCAGCCGCGATTACAGAGAGGGTACTAATGTAATCTATTCACAAAATATCTTACCCTTATACAGGAAATTAATTAATTAAACTCTTCTTCTTTTAGGAGGACGACATCCATTGTGTGGAAGCGGAGTAACGTCAATGATTTCCGTAACTTCAATTCCTGCTCCGTGTACTGTTCTGATTGCAGACTCACGCCCATTACCAGGACCTTTTACATAAGCTTTTACTTTTCTTAATCCTAGATCGAAAGCAATTTTTGCACAATCCTGAGCTGCCATTTGAGCTGCATAAGGAGTGTTCTTTTTTGAAGAACGAAATCCCATTTTTCCGGCAGAAGACCAAGAAATAACTTGTCCCTCGCTATTCGCAATCGTAATGATGATGTTGTTGAAAGAAGAGTGAACATGCAATTGACCGTTAGCGTCAACTTTTACGACTCTCTTTTTTGCTGCGACTGATTTTTTTGCCATAATTAATTACTTAGTTATTTAGTAGCTTTTTTCTTGTTAGCAACTGTTTTCTTACGTCCCTTACGGGTACGAGCATTATTTTTAGTACTTTGACCTCTCACAGGGAGTCCGATACGGTGACGTACACCACGATAACAACCGATATCCATCAAACGTTTGATATTCAACTGAACCTCAGAACGAAGATCTCCTTCTACTTTATAGCTTGCACCAATTACCTCACGAATTTTAGCCGCTTGGTCATCAGTCCAATCTTTTACTTTAACATCTCTATCAACACCTGCTTCCGCAAGTATTTTGTTGGAAGCACTGCGACCAATACCATAAATATAAGTCAACGCTATCTCGCCTCTTTTATTTTGAGGTAAATCTACCCCGACTATTCTTATTGCCATTCGATTAATAGATTTAGCAAGGATTATCCTTGACGTTGTTTAAATTTAGGATTCTTTTTGTTGATCACATACAAACGACCTTTTCTGCGCACAATCTTACAATCGGCAGTACGTTTTTTTAATGAAGCTCTTACTTTCATATCTTTATTTTTTATCTTTATTTATATCTGAAAGAAATGCGACCTTTGGTCAAATCGTACGGAGACATCTCTACTCTTACTTTATCTCCAGGTAAGATACGAATGTAGTGCATTCTCATCTTTCCCGAAATATGAGCGGTGATTTCATGACCGTTCTCTAATTCAACCCGAAACATTGCATTTGACAATGCTTCTATTATGGTTCCATCTTGTTCTATTGCTGACTGTTTAGCCATATTTACTCTCTAAATTATTCTAACTACTTATTTTTCAAAACTTCCTCAATCAAGTCAAACGTTGATAAAATATCTGCTTTTCCGGAACGAACTGCTACAGTATGTTCAAAATGCGCTGATGGCTTTTTATCTGCCGTACAAATAGTCCAACCATCTTTTTCCATCTTTACATTTCGTTTTCCCAAGTTGATCATAGGTTCTATTGCGATACACATTCCACTTTTCAAAAGCACGCCATATCCTTTCTTTCCATAATTCGGAACCTCTGGGGCTTCATGCATTTCACGACCTATTCCGTGACCAACTAATTCTCGAACGACACTGTAACCTCTTTCTTCGCAATAACTTTGTACTGCATGACCAATGTCTCCGGTTCTGTTTCCTTCAACAGCGCATTCGATTCCTTTGTACAAAGATTCTTTCGTTACTAGAAGTAATTTCTTCACTTCAGGTGCGATCTCTCCTACTTCAAATGTATAGGCAGAATCACCACAATAACCATTAATCTTAGTTCCGCAATCAATAGATGCTACATCTCCTTCTTTCAGAGTGTAAGATCCGGGTATTCCATGCACAACTTGGTCGTTTACTGAAATGCAGAGAGAACCGGGAAACCCGTTAAATCCTTTGAACAATGGAATAGCTCCATGATCTCGGATAAATTCTTCTGCTATTTTATCTAAAGAAAGCGTAGTAACGCCCGGAGCGATATACTTCGCTACCTCAGCCAATGTAGCACCGACTAACCGGTTCGCTACTCGCATTAATTCTATTTCTTCGTCTGTCTTGAGATAAATCATCTTATCAATAAGCAGAACTTTGTCTTCCTTTTATTCTTCCTGATTTCAATAATCCGTCATAGTGTCTCATCAACAAATGACTTTCCACTTGTTGTAGTGTATCCAATACAACTCCTACCAAAATCAACAATGATGTTCCACCGAAGAATTGTGCAAATTCTTGTTTGATACCAAACAAATTAGCAAATGCAGGCAATATAGCTACGATTGCTAAGAACAAAGAACCCGGAAGAGTAATACGTGACATAATTTGGTCAATATATTCAACCGTTTTCTTTCCCGGTTTCACTCCCGGAATAAATCCGTTATTGCGTTTCAAATCCTCAGCCATTTGTTTTGGATTGATTGTAATCGCAGTATAAAACCATGTAAATGCAATAATCATCAGAGCAAATACAAAGTTATACCAAAAGCCATTTGAATCTGCCAAAGGAGAAAATATTTTGAACCAAAATCCACCTCCATCACTTGTAGGATCAGCATTAAATCCAATCAAAGAAATAGGAATAAACATAATAGCCTGAGCAAAGATGATCGGCATTACATTAGCAGCATTCACTTTTAATGGTATATATTGGCGAGCACCTCCATATTGACGATTACCTACCATTTGTTTTGCATACTGCACAGGGATTCTTCTGGTTCCTTGTACCAATAAAATAGCTCCGGCAATCACAAGTAGTAAGAATATTATTTCCAATAAGAACATGACCAAACCACCGGATAATTCACTGGTTCTTGATACAAATTCTTGGATAACAGCATAAGGGAAACGAGCAAGGATTCCGACCATAATGATAAATGAAATACCATTACCAATACCTTTATCCGTTATTCTTTCTCCCAACCACAATACAAACATAGAGCCTGCCGCAAGTATAATCGTAGAAGTCGTCTTAAACCAAATCCCTCCGGTTAAAGCAGTTCCGGCTTGCGCCATTTGCACTTCTAAGTTAACTAAATAAGCAGGGGCTTGTAGTATCAAAATAGCAACAGTTAGGTAACGTGTGTATTGATTGATCTTTCTTCTGCCACTCTCACCTTCTCTCTGTAATTTTTGGAAATAAGGAACAGCAATAGACAGCAATTGAATTACAATCGACGCAGTAATATAAGGCATAATTCCTAATGCAACAATAGATGCATTAGAGAATGCTCCTCCTGAAAACATATCTAACAATGACATCAAGCCTCCGGCTGTTTGTGATTGAAGAGCTGTCAACGCATTAGGATCAATGCCAGGAAGAGTTATGACCGATAAAAAACGATATACTGCGATTAAAAGAAGAGTTATGAGGATTCTAGTTTTTAGATCCTCAATCTTCCATATATTCTTTATTGTTTGTATTGCTCTCATTTTAATTCTATAGTTTTATAACTGTTCCGCCAGCTTTTACAATGGCTTCTTCAGCTGATTTAGAAAAGGCATGAGCAGTAACTTCAATAGAAGAAGTAATTATCCCTTTAGCTAAAATTTTAACTAAATGTTTTGCGGAAATAAATCCGGCATTAATCAATTCTTCAACTCCTATTTTTGTAAGTTGTTGTTCATCAGCTAAACGTTGGATCGTATCCAAATTAATAGCCTTGTATTCCGTTCTATTAATATTCTTAAAGCCAAATTTAGGCAAACGTCTTTGGATAGGCATTTGTCCTCCTTCAAATCCAATTTTCTTGGAATATCCGGATCTTGATTTTTGACCTTTATGACCTCTGGTGGAAGTTCCTCCTAACCCTGAACCTGATCCGCGACCAATTCTTTTTCGAGTTTTTACAGAACCCTCAGCAGGTTTTAAATTTGACAAATTCATATTATTCTTGTTTTATTATTTACAAAATGAATTACTTCTCTACAGAAACTAAATGGCTTACTTTTCTGACCATCCCAAAA
>DAIPZW010000085.1:0-7097 GCA_036781965.1 Bacteroidales bacterium | reverse complement strand
AATTTTATATTATATTTGCACGCTGAAAAAACTGACCTCGATTAGTTGAAAATTAAAAGTAAAATGAAATAATATGCAAAACAAAGGATTTGTAACATTTATCGCAGTAGCGCTTACCTTAGTAAGCCTCTTTTATTTGTCATTTACTGTAGTGACAAATAAATATTACAACAAAGCAAAAGAGTATGCCACCCTGGAAGATGGCACGATTGATTCTCAAAAAGAATTGGATTATCTTTATCAACATGCTTCAGATACGGTATGGTTAGGTTATACTCTGGAGAAATGTCGTTCGATGGAGGTAAACTTAGGGTTAGACTTAAAAGGAGGAATGAACGTAATCGTGGAAGTTCCTGCCGGAGATGTCTTACGTTCCCTATCAAATAGTCATAAAGATGCAGATTTTGATGCAGCAATTACTGCTGCCGATGATCTTCAACGTAAGGGAAGTGCTGATTATATAGACGATTTTATCAAAGAATATAAGAAATTAAAAGGAACGAATGCGAATCTTTCTTATATATTTGACTTAGCATACGACCAAATAAGCATAGATACCAGCGATGAGGAAATTGTTAAAATCATTCGCAAAGATATGACAAGTGCGATTGATAATTCATTCAATATTCTTCGCAACCGTATCGATGGTTTAGGCGTATCAGCCGCTTCAATCCGCAAATTAGGAAAAGAAGGTCAAATCTCTATCGAATTGCCGGGAGCTAAAGATCCGAAAGCAATTGAAGAAATGCTTCAAAGTACTGCAAACTTGGAATTTTGGCTAACTTATACTGACAATGAAATACATTCTATTCTATTAGAAGCGAACAATATTGTACGCAACCTAAAACAAGCGGACAAACCTGCTGAATCTGCAACTGCAGAAGCAACAGAAGAAGTAAGCAATGAGGAAAATACAGAATTATTAGCCGATGCAACTGAAGAATTAGAGATCCCTACGGATTCAATTGCTCAACAACAAAAAGAGATTGACGATACATTAGCTATGCTAGAGGATCAATTCCCATTATTTGCTGCTATGGAACGCAATCCTCAGGCTGTTGCCGAAACTCCGGTTGTTGCTACTGTAAATAGAAATAAAAGAGATTTGATTGATGAGTATTTAACCATCCCTCAAGTGAGAGATTTATTGGATACTTACCATATCTTCTTAAAATGGACTGCTAAACCGGCAGAAGGAACGAATGATTTATATCAATTAGTGGCTTTGAAGGGAGTTCAAAAAGATCCTTCTTCCATGATATTTGGTCCTGCTTTGGATGGAGACGTTATAGCTGACGCTAGAGACGACTTCCAACAAAACTCTCCTTATGCCATGGTTAATATGACTATGAAGACAGATGCAGCAGCTGCTTGGAGTCGCATAACCGGAGATAATGTAGGAAAATCAATTGCTATCGTATTGGACAATAAAGTATATTCTTTCCCGAATGTAAATGAAAAGATTTCAAGTGTTAGCTCTCAAATTACAGGAAATTTCTCATCTGAGGAAGCTAAGAACTTAGCAAATATCCTTAAATCAGGAAAAATGTCTGTTCCTGCTAAGATTATACAAAGTGAAATAGTTGGACCTTCTTTGGGACAACAAGCTATCAATCAAGGATTCATTTCTTTCTTGGTTGCTTTGGTTATCTTGATGCTTTACCTTATCGTGATGTATGGATTTACACCGGGTATGGTTGCCAATATTGCTTTGCTCCTTAACTTATTCTTTACATTAGGAGTAATGGCTTCTTTCCATGTCGTATTAACCCTTTCCGGTATCGCCGGTATCGTATTAGCTTTAGCAATTGCGGTAGATGCGAATGTATTGATTTATGAACGTATCAAAGAAGAACTAAGAGGAGGAAAGAAATTAAGTGCAGCTATCGAAGAAGGTTATAAAAAAGCATTCTCTGCTATCTTCGATGCAAACATTACTTCTATTCTTACTTGTATTATCTTATTATTATTTGGAACGGGTCCTATTCGTGGATTTGCATTCACTTTAACCATTGGTATTATTATATCTTTCTTTACAGCTGTTTTCTTAACTCGTTTGTATTATACTACTATGCTAGGAAAGGGCAAACTAAGAAAAGTTACATTCACGACTCCTATATCTAAAAACTTCTTGACTGATCCTAAGTTTGACTTCTTGAAAAAGAGAACTACCACTTATATGGTTTTAGGTGTTGTTATCATTGGACTTCTATCTGCTTTCTTTATTAGAAACTTAAATCAAGGTATCGACTTTACAGGAGGACGTAACTATGTTGTTGAGTTCAAAGAATCAGTAAATACAGTAAAAGCTCAAGAATTATTAGATCCTTATTTCGAAAATCATACACCAAGTGTAATCGTAGTAGGTAAATCTAATCAAATTCGTATTTCTACTAACTATGGAATAACTATGGATTCAGTAGCAGTAGCTAATTTAGATGCTAATTATGATAAAGTCTTGATTAATTATGTTCAAAACCTCGGAAAAGCGTCAAGTAATGTTGGTATTAATGATGTAATACTTGGACGTGTATATAATGCTTTCAGTGAGGATGCAGGATTATTACAAGGAGTATCTTATGAAGAATTTACTAATGAGACAGATTATGTGAAAAGTTCTTCAACTGTAGGAGCGAGTATAGCAAGTGATATGAAGAGAAACTCTACTATCGCTGTAATCTTTGCCGTAATCGCGATTGGATTCTATATTTTAATCAGATTCCGTGATATTTCATATAGTGTAAGTACTATCATTGCGTTGACATTTGATGCTTTGTTTATTGTAGGTGCTTATGCGCTACTTTGGGGCTTCGTTCCTTTCTCTCTAGAGATTGATCAAACATTTATTGCTGCTCTTTTAACAGCAGTCAGTTATTCTGTAAATGACAAGGTAGTAATTTTTGACCGTGTACGTGAATATCGTACTTTGTATCCTAAAGGAGATAATTATGAAATCTATAATAGTGCATTGAATTCAACTTTGAACAGAACGTTCAACACTTCGTTCAGTACATTGTTAGTATTGGTCGTTATCTTTATCTTTGCCGGAGAATCTATTCGTAGCTTCTCATTCGCAATGATATTAGGTGTAGTAATCGGTACAATATCTTCTTTGTTTGTTGCAACCCCAATTGCATTTGATATGCAGGGTCGCAAGAAAGCAAAAAAATAGTTTTAATAGAATAATCTTAAAAAAAGAAAGCATCTCATATGTATGAGATGCTTTCTTTTTGTTACCTTTGCAACCCCTATGAAAAAATCAGGAGTAAAAATACTTACAGAGGGTAGTATTCCCAAACTGCTTGTAAACTTAGCGATGCCGCTAATGGCTACAAGTTTTATTCAAATGGCTTATACCTTAACCGACATGGCTTGGGTAGGTCGTTTGGGAAGTTATGAGGCTACGGCGGTAGGTACGATAAGTTTGCTTACTTGGTTGATGTCTTCTTTGGCTTATTTGCCAAAGATAGGAGCTGAAATTACCATTGCTCAGTCCATTGGTGCAAATAGATTGGACAAAGCAAGGAATTATGCTTCACATGCAGTCATGATAGCCATCATTATGAGCGTAGTATTGGCTGCTGTCGTTATTTTAAATTCAACGTATATTGTTTCTTTTTTTAAATTAGAACCTTATATATCTTCCTTGTCTAGGAGCTATTTGAATATTGTAACCGGAGTTTTGCCTTTATTCTATTTGGCTTTCACGTTTGCAGGGGTATATAACGGAGCAGGAAGGACAACCATTCCCTTTTATATAATGGCAACGGGCTTGGTCTGCAATATAATCTTAGACCCTTTATTTATATTTGGAATAGGAAGCATTAAAGGCTTGGGAACAGACGGTGCAGCTTTGGCAACTGTGCTTTCTCAGACTATTGTGTTTGTTCTTTTTGTAATTAAACTCCGAAGACCGGATGGAATTTTGGATCGTTTTCCTTTCTTTGTTCGATTGAAGCGAAAGTATAGCTGGCGTATTGTTAAACTTGGTGCACCTATTGCTCTAATGAGTTGCTCTTTTGCGATGATTAGTTCGTTTATCGCCCGAACTGCTTCCTCTTATGGCGGACATTTAGGCGTTATGAGTCAAACTATCGGTAGTCAAATAGAAGGAATCACATGGAATACAACTCAAGGTTTCTCGACTGCTTTAGGAAGTTTTACTGCACAAAATTTTGCAGCAGGTAAAATTGATCGTACACGCAAGGCTTATCGTTTTACATTGACTTTGCTTTTATCTTTGGGAATAATTGTAACCCTCGCTTTCTTTTTCTTTGGCGAAGAAGTCTTTGGTATTTTCGTTCCCGAAACGGAAGCTCGCCTAGCAGGAGGTAATTATTTATTTTATGCAGCCTTTTGTCAGGTCTTTATGATGTTTGAAAATACAACTTTAGGTATGTGGAATGGCTATGGAAAGACTGTTCCTCCGGCTGTAATTAGTATCACGCTGAACTTGGCGCGTATTCCTTTGGCTCTTTGGCTGGCTCCGCTCTATGGAATCAATGGAGTGTGGATGGCGATTACTATTTCTACTATCTTAAAAGGAATAGTAAGTCCTCTTTTATGGAAGATTACTCGTGTGAAGTAGTATCTTCAAGAAAAATAGTATCTTTGCAAGGATTATAAATAAAATAGATATGCTTTCTTTTATTACTTGGAATGCTAATCCTACAGCATTCACTATTCCGGGGTTAAATCATGAAATTCGATGGTATGGTTTATTATTCGCTTTAGGTTTTGCCCTCGGAGCATGGTTCGTTTGGAAACAATGGAAGAACGAAAAGCTCAATTCGGTATGGTATGATAAACTTTTCTTTTATGTAATTATATCTGCGGCGATTGGAGCTCGTTTAGGACATGTCTTATTTTATAATCCGGAGTATTATTTAGCTCATCCGGTAGAAATATTCAAAACTTGGGAGGGCGGACTTGCCAGCCATGGGGGAGTTATTGGAATTATTATAGCGGTTTGGATCTATTCGAGGAGAGTAACGCATAAAAACATGCTTTGGACGTTGGATCGTTTAGTTGTTCCTGTAGGTTTTGTGGCTGCTTTTATTCGAACAGGGAATTTAATGAACTCTGAAATATATGGTCATCCGACATCTATGTCTTGGGGATTTCGATTTATTAGAGATCCGGAATGGTATCAAGCTCCTATTTTAGCACAACCTTGTCATCCTACACAAATCTATGAAGCACTTTGTTATATTCTTACGTCCGTTCTTTGTATGTGGATGTATTGGAAACGGAAAGATTATAACTATCAAGGTTTGATATTCGGTGTTTTTATGATTGGTATATTCCTTGCCCGCTTTATTATCGAGTTCTTCAAGAATAATCAAGTAGATTTTGAGAGCGATATGTTTCTAAATATGGGACAAATACTTAGTATTCCTTTTATCTTAGTAGGCGTTTGGTTTATGTATAAAGGACTGCAAACAAGAAAGGCTGATAATCCGATTAAAAAATAAATTTCTAAAACTTATCTTTTTATGTATCCGGTTGAAATCATTACGATAGGGGACGAACTGCTTATCGGGCAAGTTATTGATACTAATTCCGCTTGGATGGCAAAGCAATTGAACAAAGTAGGCTTGCCGGTGAAATGTAAGACCACGATAGGCGATGACGAACAAGACATCCTTGATGCTTTGGCGCAAGCTTTTTCGCGGGCGGATATTATTTTGCTGACCGGAGGCATTGGACCTACCAAAGACGATATTACCAAGAAAACTTTGTGCCGTTTCTTTGATACTCAACTCATTTTTGATGATAATACATTAAGCAACATAGAACAAGTGTTGCGCAATATCAGCCGAAATATTAATGAATTAACCCGTGCGCAGGCTTATGTTCCCGAATCGGCTACGATTATTCAAAATAAAATGGGGACAGCTCCGGTAACTTGGTTCGAAAAAGACGGGAAAATCTTAGTTTCTATGCCCGGAGTTCCTTATGAAATGAAATGGATTATGGATAATGAAATTATCCCCCGACTTACTTCCCGTTTTTCCATTCATGATACTATCATTCATCAAACTTATTGGGTAAAGGACTATTCCGAATCAGCACTTGCTATGCATTTAGAGGAATGGGAAAGCGCTTTGCCGAAACATATTCGCTTAGCCTATCTGCCTACTTCTGGATTAATTCGTTTACGTCTATCCGGAACAGGAGAGGATAAGACTCTTTTGGAAAAAGAAATGAGTTCGGAACAGACTAAGTTGGTTTCTCTTTTAAGTAATCATATATTTTCCGATGAAGATGATAGTTTGGAAGCCATATTGCATCGTCTTTTAATTGATAAGAAACTATCTTTGGGATTAGCTGAAAGTTGTACCGGCGGAAAGCTGGCAAGTCTTTTTACGGCTATGCCGAATAGTTCCAACTATTTTAAGGGTGGAGTAGTAAGTTATTCGAATGAAGCCAAAGAAACTATTTTAGGCGTTCGAGCAGAAGATATTAATCAATACGGAGCAGTAAGTAAAACCGTAGTAGAACAAATGGCTTTGGGGGCACGCCGTATATTTAATTCAGACTGTTCAATTGCTACCTCAGGAATTGCCGGACCCGGCGGAGGAACTCCCGTAAAACCGGTCGGAACCGTTTGGATTGCTATCTCATATAAAGAAGAAGTAATCTCACAAGAGTTTCATTTTTCTACCAATCGGGAAAATAACATCATGCGTGCCTCTTATTCCGGCATAAGAATGTTATTGGAGAAGGTAAAACAGTAAAATATTGAATATATTAATATAAGACAGTCTCAAAATTAAATTATAATGTACACAATTGATATTTCAGAAAATGGAATAGAAGTATATGCCATTGCCGGATATTACAATCATGCTTCTTGCCGAAAGTAAAAACCTTCCCGTTGTTTCGGGAAATATGCTTTCTCGCTTTAGTTTTACGATGGTGTGATCACTCTCCTGTCAGTTTCCTTCTCGATGATTATTTCTTCGCTTTTTATTCGGAGCTATTATATCGATAAGTTTAATACGATGTTCGAATATACGGCAGTAAGTAATCAAATATGGCTTTCTGGTATTCTTTCGCCTCCGGACTAGCCGAACCTTTAGGTGCACTGATTG
>DAIPZW010000084.1:0-7150 GCA_036781965.1 Bacteroidales bacterium | reverse complement strand
CTTTCACAATTTCAACACATTTTTTAGAGACAAAGCAGAGTATAATGTTGTAGCTTTTACTGCTGCTCAAATTCCTGACATTGATGGGCGTAAATATCCCAAAGAATTAGCAGGAGAATTATATCCTGCCGGAATTCCCATTCATGCAGAGAGTGAACTTCCTAAGCTTATCAAAGATTTGAAAGTGGACGTTTGTGTGTTCTCTTATAGCGATGTACCTTACAATCGCGTAATGAATATTAGTGCTATCGTTAATACAGCAGGAGCTGATTTTTGGTTGTTAAGTCCAAGAGAAACCATGATTAAATCTACTAAGCCTGTTATTGCTGTAGGAGCAACTCGTACAGGTTGCGGTAAGAGTCAAACTTCTCGCCGTATTATTGAAATATTAGTAGGTATGGGATTGAAGGTAGTTGCTATCCGTCATCCGATGCCTTACGGAGATTTAGTAAAACAAAAAGTACAACGTTTTGCAAAAGTAGAAGATTTAGCTAAACACGAGTGTACTATTGAAGAAATGGAAGAATACGAACCACACGTAGTAACTAAACGAAATGTTATTTATGCAGGAGTAGATTATGAAGCAATTCTTCGCGAAGCAGAAAAGGATCCTGATGGCTGTGATATTATTCTTTGGGATGGAGGTAATAATGACTTCCCATTCTATGAGCCTGATTTGATGGTTGGAGTAGTTGATCCTTTACGTCCGGGTGCAGAAGTTTCTTATTATCCGGGAGAAGTTGTAGCACGTATGTCAGATATTATTTGTATCAATAAGATTGACTCAGCTTGTTTAGATGATATTAATGAAGTACGTAGAAACATTGCGGAAATCAACCCTAATGCTACAGTTATTGATGCTGCTTCTTATTTAACAGTAGATAAACCTGAACTTATAAGAGGCAAGAGAGTATTAGTAGTAGAAGACGGACCAACTTTAACTCATGGAGAAATGAAAATTGGCGCTGGAACTGTTGCTGCTCTTAAGCATGGTGCTGCCGAACTAGTAGATCCTCGTCCTTATGCTGTAGGTAAGTTAAAAACTACTTTTGAAAGTTATCCTGAAATCGGAGTTTTACTTCCTGCTATGGGTTATGGCGAACAACAGATCCGCGACTTGGAAGCTACTATTGCTAGTGTCCCTTGTGACGCTGTAGTAATTGGAACTCCAATTGATTTGAATCGTATCGTTAAAATCAAACAACCTACTGCACGCGTAGAATATGAACTACAAGAAATAGGTTATCCTAATTTCGAAATGGTTCTTGGAGACTTCGTTAAGAAACATAATCTAAAGAAATAAGATGGAGAAACAAGCCGCCAATACTTTGTTAATGATTGAACCGATCGCTTTTGGATTCAATGAGGAAACAGCAAAAAATAATTACTTTCAACAGAAAGAAGATAAAGCGGCGCAAAGCATCCAGGAGTTGGCACTCAAAGAATTTAATTCAATGAGTGCTAAACTTCGGGAAAATGGAATAAAGGTGATAGTGGTTCAAGATACAAAAGAGCCTCACACTCCGGATTCTATTTTTCCTAACAATTGGGTGTCTTTTCATGCTGACGGTAGAGTTGTTCTTTATCCAATGTATGCTCGCAATCGGCGATTTGAAAGGCGTCAGGATATTTTAGATACGATTCAAAAGGAAGGTTTAATTATCAATCAACTTATTGATTACTCTTCATCTGAGAACAACAATCAGTTTCTAGAAGGAACAGGGAGTATGATTCTTGATCGGACTAATAGAATTGCTTATGCAGCACTTTCGGAAAGAACGGATAAAGAACTATTTTTTCGTTTCTGTAAGGATATGGTTTATAAACCGGTAGCATTTTATGCCAATCAAACAGTAAACGGGAAAAGGCTTCCCATCTATCATACCAATGTAATGATGTGTGTAGCTGATCGTTATGCTATTGTTTGCTTGGACACTATTGATGATGAAAAAGAACGAGAAGAAGTTGTCAAAAGCTTTGAAAGTACAGAAAAGGAAATTATTGAGATCTCTGAAACTCAAATGTATCAATTTGCCGGTAATATGCTTCAAGTAGAAAATCAAAAAGGAGAACCTTTCTTGGTAATGTCCAAATCTGCTTATAAGTCATTGAATCCTGCACAGATAAGAAGAATAGAATCTTACAATAAAATATTATCGATGTCTATTCCTACGATAGAAAAAGAAGGAGGAGGTAGTGCTCGTTGTATGTTGGCAGAAGTATTTTTGCCTAATAAATAAAGAGAAATGCAACTTTTTAGATTATCTTTGCATCTACTTTTTATAAAAACAACGAAACTAAATAAATTAAAATTATGAAGACAAAAAATTATTTCCTTTACTTAAGCTTTATTGCTCTTATTTCTATTTTTGCAGGCTTTACTTCTTGCGGAGATGACGATGATGACACGACTGATCCGACTAAGGCAGTATATACTATAGATGGCTCTGTTGTTTCTTCTGAAGACGGAACTCCTATAGAAGGAATTGAAGTTATATTTATTCGTTTTTCAAGTGGGATTCCAAATAATGACTATGTAGGAGAAACAGCTATTACTAATAGAGAAGGTTATTTTAGATTCCAAGGCATAAGGTTAGATTATTCTACTCAAATTTATTTTCGACTTGAAGATGATCGAAATATTGGAAATGAGGATAAGTTTTCTAGTAAAATTCATATTGAGAACTTAACAAGTTCAGACTTTGAAGAAGTAAATAAAAAAGGATATAAATGGTCAGTAAATAAGAATATTGGCAATATAATTCTTGTTAAACAAACAGGAACGCCGACAGAACCCGGGGATCCGGAAGTAATTGGATAACCTTGTAAATTTCTGACTCCTTATTCTTAGCATAACTCCTCTTTTTGTCTTCTTCATAAGATTTAGAGAGGAGTTTTTTTGTATTTAATAATTAAAAGAAAAAACTAAAAACATGAACAATAATAAATTATCAGCCCAACAATTGATGAAGTTGGAAGATCAATACGGAGCGCATAATTATCATCCTATACCTGTCGTATTAGAAAGAGGCGAAGGTGTGTATGTATGGGACGTCGATGGAAAGAAGTACTATGATTTCTTGTCTGCTTACTCAGCAGTTAATCAAGGTCACTGTCATCCTCAAATTATAGAAACTATGATTGAGCAAGCGAAGAAACTTACGCTAACTTCTCGTGCTTTCTATAATGACAAGCTAGGAGTTTATGAGCAATTCGTAACCAATTATTTCGGATACGATAAAGTATTGCCGATGAATACCGGAGCAGAAGCCGTAGAAACGGCAATCAAATTATGCCGCAAATGGTCTTATGAGAAAAGAGGGATCAAAGAAGATCAAGCCAAAATAGTGGTTTGTGAAAACAACTTCCACGGAAGAACCACCACGATAGTTTCTTTTTCCATTGATCCTGATGCAAAGAACAATTACGGTCCTTTTACGCCCGGCTTTATCGTAATTCCTTACAATGATGCTGATGCTTTGGCAAAGGTATTCGAGGAAAATGAAAATATTGCAGGCTTCTTGGTTGAACCTATACAGGGAGAAGCTGGAGCTTATGTTCCGGACGATGGTTATTTAAAGAAATGCTATGACTTATGTAAGAAACATAATGCTTTATTTATTGCAGACGAAGTGCAAACCGGTATTGCCCGAACGGGAAAGTTATTAGCTTGCGATTATGAAAACGTTCATCCTGATATTCTTATTTTAGGGAAAGCTTTGTCGGGTGGAGTTTATCCTGTATCGGCTGTACTTTCAAATAATGAGATTATGGAGGTCATAAAACCCGGACAACACGGCTCTACTTTCGGAGGAAATCCAATTGCAGCGGCTGTAGCCATCAAAGCACTGGAAGTAATTAAGGATGAAAAGCTTGCGGAGAATGCTTATCAACTCGGAGTTTTATTTAGAAAGGAAATGGAAGACTTGTGCAAGGCTTCTAAAATTGCTTCTTTCGCTCGAGGAAAAGGATTACTGAATGCTTTAATTATCAATAATGATGAACATCGCGACCAGGCTTGGGATGTTTGTATTGAATTAAGTAAGAATGGCTTACTAGCTAAGCCTACTCATACGAATATCATTCGTTTTGCTCCACCATTAGTAATTACGGAACAACAACTTAGGGAATGTATTGAGATTATCAAAAAGACAATACATTCTTTTGAGTAAGATCCATAAACTTACCCATTATTTTTTAGAGAGGATTAAGAGATTAATCCTCTTTTTTATTGTTTCAATTTATTTCTCGCTTTGAAACACTTCGTTTCACACCAGGAAACACTCTGTTTCATCAGGAGAAACATTTAGTTTCAAAGGTTGAAACACTTCGTTTCAAGCCTTGAAAATATATTTTCAATAGGAAGAAAAATAAAGATTGAAGTTTTATCGATTACACATCGCTTTGAAATCGCAATATTTGCAAGAAGAAAGAACATCTGTCTGAGAAAACGGAATGGAAACATCGAAGAGTTCGTCCAATTTCTCAATTAATAAAGATTCAAACTCGGTTTGAAGTTCTCGAAAATCAGTAATCGGCTCATTATGATACTTAACAACCGGAGAATAGTCTTCTTTTTCTATTTCTTGCATATACAAAAGACAAGGCACAATCGGTTCTTTGATTTTGTTCTCCTTGATTAATGCCAAAGAATAGATAAAAGTTTGGAAAATATGGGAAGCCCGACCGTCTTTCTGAGTAAATAGATCGGCAAGTTCCTTATAGTTTTTTGAACTTCCGCTACTTTTATAATCTTCTACATAACAACTTTCTGCATCTTCTTTCAATCGGTCAATGATTCCCCCGAATTTAACCAAAGCATGGCTTGTATTTAATTGAAGAGGAGTAGTAATCGAATATTCCAAACCGACTAATTGAAAAGGAGCTCTTGCTGCATCAAACTTAATCAGTCGCTCCATCAAGAAACAAATAATCTTATACTTAATTAATTGTTGTCCGTCAAAATCAGTAGGTTCAATCATTTTTCCTTTGAAATATTCCTTCGCAAATGCACGGGTAACTAATTTTTCTACTTTATGAGGAGCAGACAAATAAGGCAATAAATGATCCTCTTCCACCCTAAAAGGCGGAATCTTTTTAACGTCTTCGGGGATATGACCTATTTCCCGATATAAATATTCGGCAGCCCGATGAAAAATAGAGCCAACTACTGAATTATCCAACTCATCTGAAAGTTCGTCCGGTACTTTTAATCCTTCAATATATTGCTGATAAAACTTAAAAGGGCAATCAATATACGTATTCATCGCACTTGGACTGAGACGACGAGCTTCGGGATTAATATTCCAATCAAACAAGTTGCGAATCTTACTTTCCAAGTTCGAATCTTTAGTGATAGAGATCGATTGACTCTGCCAAGGAGTGATCGATGAATGGAGTGTTGATCGTTTTATTTGTCCTTGATAGTTCGTATCTACTAATAATTGGAGTAAAAAACGACTCATTTCGGGCTTACCTAAAGATTCTTTGCCCGTATTATAGACATAAGTTATTTTTTCTGCACGCTGAAGCAGACGATAAAAGTAATAAGCAAAAATAGCATCTTGATGTTCTATCGTACTTAGTCCAAAATGTTTACGAAGAAACTCCGGAATAAAAGAATTATCATTGTTCGTTCCGGGCATATAGCCTTCATTGGTGCTGAGCATGAGTATATTCTTAAAGTCTAAGGCACGAGTTTCAAGGATACCCATCACTTGAAGACCTTTAACGGGTTCGCCATGAAAAGGAATACGAACGGTCGAAAGCAATTTCTTTAATAAACGTTCCAATGTCGGTTTTTCCATCTTCCATGCTTCTTGATTTATCAAACCCGACAAACGATTTAAAACTTGCCAAGCACGAAACACCGATTCATTATCTAAATCATTATATATTAAATTCTTTTCTTCGCCCAAAGCCACTCCTAATTGTTGAACAATACGAAGTAAATAATGAAGTAAATCTTCTGTCGTATCGGCATAAGTAAAAAACAGTTCGCTTTGAAGCGTATCCATAGCAGGATAAAAAAGATTGTTTTGAGTAATCTCTTTTTCGACTTCCTTAGCTTGGGGAAAAATCATACGCGTATAAGCATGTCTCAAAACAGGCAGCACGTATTGGTATCTAAACGCCTTAGCAGAAGAAACATAAGCATTCGACTGCATATCCATAAGCAGATAAAGGAAACTATGAACAGACGTTTGTGACAAAGGAAAGCCCATCGTGATATTGACATGCTCCACTTCGTCCAAAGGAATCGAATGCATCACCGAAGGAAGTATTATCTCATTGCAAAGAACAATTGCCGACTCCGGTTTCTCCAGCTCTTCTTTGTTTATTTCACTTGTCCAATGGGGAATAATCGAAGCCTGCCCACTTTCAGAAGCAGAAGAAATGATCTCTATTTTTTTATTTTCTGAAGTATAGCTAGCTTGGCTCAAATCTAAGCTCGAACCATACTTACTTACATTTTCTTTAATAAAACGTCCGGCATTTGTATTCAAAAAATCACAATCGCAATCCCAATAAAACAAAGATTTTCCTTTTAAATACTTAAATAAAGCCTGTTCGCAATGATTCAAAACATTAAATCCCGCAAAGACATAAGTTTGTTCCGGAAACAATTCTTCATCAAAACGATCTACCACATCGCGAGTCAGCATTCCCGGATAAGCCAATCCCATATTTGTAAGTCGATTTCTAAACTCCGTATATACTTCTCCCAAGATATTCCAATTGCGCCAAAAAGCCTCTTTCAAAGGACTATCGCCCACAAACGCCTTACTGAAATTTTCGGAAATAGTCTGTATTTGCTTTTCCGACAAATGAGAAAAATCATCACGCAAGCGGTCTAAATCCTGCAAGTTGCTAAACAAAGTCTTGGCATTGACCAAACTTTTGTCCACTTCATCAAAATCATTCAACAAAACCTCCCCGAAGAAAAAGAATTCATCGAGCGTCTCCTTGCTCGCAGCCGAAGCCTGCCGGTTATAAACCTCTATATAAGTCTGATAAAGCTCGCCAATCAATTGAATAGCATCCGCTTTGTGCAAACGCGAAGCTTGTTCGAAAAGAGAATCAATCGAAGCATAACGAGGAGCAAAGAAAGGTTTCCCCACACAGCGATAAAGTTCATTATTAAAGAATA
>DAIPZW010000083.1:0-7216 GCA_036781965.1 Bacteroidales bacterium | reverse complement strand
AATTTATGAGAAACTTTACTTACTTAAAATTATTGCTTCTCTCCATGATATTATGGATGGGAGGAACCGCTTGGGCGGACACAGAAACTATTTATTCCGAAACAATGGGTACCCCCAGTGGTAATACTAAAATTGAAGATTATTCCGATTGGTCAAATCAAGATGTTGTATATACAGGTGATGGTACTTGTGATTTACGTACTACGAGTGCATCTACAATAACCAGATATGAAACAGCTTCAGGGGGTGGTAATGTAATGATTAATAATGAAATTAAATGGTTTAAAGTAGCCGGAATTAATACGCAAGATTATGATAATTTAAAATTAAGCTTTGGTTTACGAAAAGGTACTACTGCGGAAGATGGAAGCAATTTTAAAATTGAAGTTTCAACAAATGATGAAGATTATACTCAATTGACATTTGATGAACCTCTTCCTACTGGTAGTGGAACTGCTAATTGGTATTATGTAACAATTAGTTCGGGAATACCTCAAACATCCACTTTGTATATTAAATTTTCGCAAACAGCTTCTGTGGAATTTCGTTTGGATGATTTGTTGCTTACCGGAGAAGCAGCTATTACTGCTCCTACTGCAACAGTAAACCCAACAACACTTGACTTTGCTACAGAACTAAATCAACCGGTTATGGAAACATTTACTGTTTCTGCTTCTAATATAACTATGGACGCTGTTGTTTTCTCAATAAGCGGAACAGATATGGGTATGTTTACAGTTACACCAAACTATGCGGAAGCAACTAATGGAACTGTTTCGGAAACTCCAATAACTGTTACCTACAGAGCTACAGAAGTTGGAAGCCACTCTGCAGTGCTCTCTGTTAAAGATGGAGGAATGGGTGATGCTTTGGCAACTATTGACTTGACAGGAATAACAACTGCTGCTACTACTGTTCCGACAATAACTGTAGTAGAAACAGAAATCACTGAATTTGAAGCAACAGTAGGAGAGTCGGCAACTCAAACAGTAACTGTTTCAGGTGCTGATTTAACTTCTGATATTTCTATATCATTTGCAGGTGATAACGCTTCTTATTTCTCTGCATCTCCATTTTATTTAGATAGTAACTATGGAAGTGTTATTGATCCAACAGCAGTAACAATCACTTATGCTCCAACAGAAGCAGGTACTCATACAGCTACTGTTACTTTTGGTGCTCGTGATGCAGAAGCTAAAACTTTCACTTTGACTGGGATTTGTACTGAAGAGTCTCTTGGAATAACAAGTACAACCCCAACTGATGGAGCAACAGGTATTCCTATTGTGGCAGGATTCATTGATATAGTATTTAATGAATGGATTGACGCGGGAATTCTAACCAAAGATGACGTAACATTGAAGAAACAAGGTGATGATACAGATATTAAAACAGATTCCGGAATTGAAAATAAAACCTATTATATCGGATATGACGCATTGGAATATAATTCAACTTATGTTTTGGAAATACCGGTAGGAGTTATCGACAAATACAATGAAACCATTACTTTGTCTTTTACTACAGAATCAGAACCATTGCCTCTTGCTATAATAGGATATACTCCGACAGAAGGCGCAACAGGTGTTGCAGTTGATGCAGAAATTAAAGTTCAGTTCAACCAAGAGGTACAAATCAACCCAAGAAATAACTTCTTTGTTCTGATCAATACTGATACAGGAGGTGCTGTTGAGGGAATAAATGCAGAATCCGAAGAGGATTATGTAGTAATAAGTCATCCTGAATTAGAATATGGGACTAATTATAGAGTAGAAATAGGCAGAGGAAGTGTTATTGATTATTCTGAAAAAATCGAATGGACTTTCAAAACAGAATCAGAACCATTGCCTCTTGCTATAATAGGATATACTCCGACAGAAGGCGCAACAGGTGTTGCAGTTGATGCAGAAATTAAAGTTCAGTTCAACCAAGAGGTACAAATCAACCCAAGAAATAACTTCTTTGTTCTGATCAATACTGATACAGGAGGTGCTGTTGAGGGAATAAATGCAGAATCCGAAGAGGATTATGTAGTAATAAGTCATCCTGAATTAGAATATGGGACTAATTATAGAGTAGAAATAGGCAGAGGAAGTGTTATTGATTATTCTGAAAAAATCGAATGGACTTTCAAAACAGGTGCCAACAGTCTTGATAATGTATTTGCAAGTCTAAACTTATATGCTAATAATGGAAATGTCTATTTCACAACTTCTGAAGCTTTAGATGTTAAAGTGTATAGTGTAACAGGAGCTTGCATGTATCGTGGAGTTTCTACTATTGGATTGAATACAATTTCGATGAACAAAGGTGTTTATGTAATCACTATCGGTGAAACTATTAATAAAATAATTGTAAAATAATTATTTTATCAAATACGGAAAAGAAAGGCATCTCAAAAAGATGCCTTTCTTTTTTTATTTACCTATCTTTGCGCTCAAATTTTAATATAACAACTATTACAATATAAATACTATGATGTACGATGTAGCAATTATCGGCGGAGGTCCTGCCGGATATACAGCGGCAGAATTAGCCGAAAAGAATGGATTGAAAACAATTTTATTTGAAAAAAGAGCTTTAGGCGGAGTTTGTTTGAATGAAGGATGTATTCCGACTAAGACATTGTTATATTCTGCTAAAGTAATGAACACGGCGAAGGATTCAGCTAAATATGGTATCATTTGCGATAATATACATTATGATTTAAGCAAGATTATTGCACGGAAGAATAAAGTAGTTCGCAAGTTAGTAGCCGGAATTAAAGCAAAAATGACAGAAGCTGAAGTAGAAGTCATTACCGGCGAAGCTACATTAGGCGAAAACAATACTATTACTTGCGGAGAGAATACTTGGCAAGCTAAGAAAATAATTCTTTGTACAGGTTCTGAAGCAGTAGTACCTCCAATTCCGGGATTGAAAGAATCTAATTTCTGGACAAGCCGCGAAGCTTTGGAAAACAAAGAAGTGCCGGAATCCATTGTTATTATAGGTGGCGGAGTTATCGGAATCGAATTTGCATCTTTCTTTAATTCTTTAGGAACGAAAGTGCAAGTGATCGAAATGATGACTGAAATACTTCCGGGAATGGATAAAGAATTGTCGGAAATGCTTCGCGCTGAATTAACAAAGAAAGGAATTGAGTTCTACTTAGGGACAAAAGTCGTAGGAATAAAAGATAATGCTGTTCAAATTGAAAAAGACGGAGAAACAAACAATTTAGATACTTCGGTAGTTTTAGTTTCAGTAGGACGGAGAGCTACAAATCGTATGGAAGTAAATGAATTTATGCAAACGAAAGACAATCCTGATGTTTATGCTTGTGGAGATATAACAGGATTTTCTATGTTGGCACATACAGCGGTTAGAGAAGCCGAAGTGGCCGTAGAACACATCTTAGGAAAGAATGAAGCGATGAGTTATAAAGCAATCCCCGGTATTGTTTATTGCTCTCCTGAATTTGCAGGAGTTGGAAAAACAGAAGAATCGCTTCAAGCAAACGGAATTCAATATACAGCTAAAAAATTGCCTATGGCTTACTCCGGTCGCTTTGTTGCAGAAAACGAAATGGGCTCGGGAGTTTGCAAAATATTAGAAGGACAAGACGGCAAGATACTTGGAGTTCACATGTTAGGGAATCCTTCTTCCGAATTAATCGTTATTGGAGGCATTGCTATTGAGAAAGGAATGACAACCGAAGAACTCAAAGCAATCGTTTTCCCTCATCCTACAGTAGGAGAAATAATTAAAGAAACATTATAAATCATATATGGAGTCAATCAAACAACTATTTCGTATTGGAAATGGGCCTTCTAGCAGTCATACTATGGGACCTCGTCGGGCGGCTATTCTCTTTTTAGAACGAAACGCTCAGGCAACTTCTTTTACAGTTACTTTATACGGAAGTCTTGCCGCAACGGGAAAAGGTCACATGACAGATGATGCCATTCTTAAGATATTAAAACCTGTTGCTCCTACCACTATAATATGGAAGCCGGAGGAATTTTTATCTTTTCACCCAAACGGGATGCGTTTTCAAGCTTTTGACTCTAAAAATCAGCAATTAGACGATTGGACAATATTCAGTGTCGGAGGAGGAGCGCTTGCAAATGAAAATTATTGCGAACAAAAAGCCGATAAGATATATGAGATGCACACGATTCAAGATATTCATGCTTGGTGTGATAAAACAGGTCATTCCTATTGGGAATATGTAGAACAAGTGGAAGGATCTTCTATTTGGGATTACTTAGCAGAAGTTTGGGACGTTATGCAAGATGCCATAGATAGAGGAATAAATGCCGAAGGTATCCTTCCCGGTGGCTTAGGTATCCGAAGAAAAGCATCCGATTACTTAGTACGTGCCAATGGATATTCCGACAGTGTAAAAAGCAAAGGGAAAATTTATGCTTATGCCTTGGCAGTTTCGGAAGAAAATGCCTGCGGAGGAAAAATTGTAACAGCTCCGACTTGCGGTTCTTGCGGAATCCTTCCTGCTACGCTTTTTCATTTGAAAGAAACCCGCCACTTTAGAGATTCTCGTATCCTTCGTTCTCTTGCTACAGCTGGATTGTTCGGAAATGTAGTAAAAAGTAATGCTTCTATATCAGGAGCAGAAGTAGGTTGCCAAGGAGAAGTCGGCGTTGCTTGCGCTATGGCAGCCGCTGCGGCTAATCAACTTTTCGGAGGAACCCCTTCTCAAATAGAATATGCTGCTGAAATGGGACTTGAACACCATCTAGGTTTAACTTGCGACCCTGTGTGCGGATTAGTTCAAATCCCATGTATCGAAAGAAATGCTTTCGCTGCGGCTAGGGCGTTAGATGCCTGTACTTATTCTGCTTTTTCAGATGGTAAACACCGTGTTAGTTTTGATCAGGTAGTTGAAGTGATGAGACAGACCGGTCATGACTTGCCAAGCTTATACAAAGAAACATCAACAGGCGGATTAGCAACCATATAACCAAGAAAATATATATACCTTCTTGTTATTTAGTATAATTTAAGGGAGGAGAAAGCGGAGATTTATTATCTTTGCCCCAACAACAAATAATTTCTAATGAAAAGAACAATTACTTTTGCACTTTCTTTTGTGTTTATCACCTTTTCCTTTATTTCTTGTGGAGGAGGAAAGACAGCTCAAGAACGTTTGGACGATGAAAAAAAAGCAATCAGACGTTTTATAAATAAAAATGATTTTAAAACGGCATCGTTTCCTAAAGATAGTATTTTCGACCCCAATGTTTTTTATAAAGATGATAATAATTTTTATGTACGCGTATTAGATCCGGGTACTTCCAAGAAAGCAGAACTTGGACAAACCATATTGCTTCGTTTTGATTACTATCATGATATTTTATATTATATGAAAGGCGATACATTGGAATATACTTTGGAGCAAACTACTCCTTTTAGTATAAAGTATGGCGTTTCTAGTTATATAACTCCCATGTGTGAAGGATTTGCAGAGCCTTTGTCTTATTTGGGTGAAGGAGCTTTGGTTGATTTGATTATACCTTCCAAACTGGGAGCTACTTATGATCAATCGAATTATCGTCCTAAATTTTATAAAGGCGTACGATACACTAAATTTACCTTTACTCCGGGTATTTAACTCATAAACAACCTCTTTTTTTATGACCCTAATAAAATCAATTTCCGGTATTCGAGGCACAATCGGAGGTCTCTCCGGCGATGGATTAACTCCACTTGATATAACAAAGTTTACGGCTGCTTATGCTACACTTGTAAAAAAGAAAAACCTAGCATCCAACAAAATAGTAATCGGTCGTGATGCTCGTATTTCGGGAGATATGGTTCGAAATATGGTAGCCGGCACATTGATGGGGATGGGATTTGATGTGATAGACTTAGGATTGGCAACAACTCCAACCACAGAGTTAGCGGTTGCGATGGGAAAAGTCGCAGGAGGAATTATTTTAACTGCTAGTCATAACCCGAAACAGTGGAATGCGCTAAAACTTTTAAACGAAAGAGGCGAATTTTTAAGTGGCGAAGAAGGTGCCGAGATTCTAAAAATAGCCGAAGCGGAGGATTTCTCTTTTGCATCAGTAGATGAATTAGGGACAATCAGAACAGATCATACTTACGATCAAAAGCACATCGACCATGTTCTTTCTTTGAAATTGGTAGATGTCGATGCGATTCGTAAAGCAAACTTTACTATTGCTATTGATGCCGTCAATTCAGTGGGAGGAGTTATTCTTCCAAACCTTTTGCGTGCCTTGGGAGTAAATAATATTATAGAATTAAACACAGAACCTACGGGGATATTCGCTCATAATCCCGAACCGCTACCTCAACATTTGACAGATATAGCTGATTTAGTAAAAACGAGAAAAGCAGATGTCGGTTTTGTGGTTGATCCTGATGTGGATAGGCTTGCAATTATCACAGAAAAGGGCGAAATGTTTGGCGAAGAATATACTTTGGTAGCTGTTGCCGATTATATCCTTTCTCATACGCCCGGAAATACGGTTTCAAACCTAAGTTCCACCCGCGCACTAAGAGATGTTACCGAAAAGCAGGGTTATTCCTATGCAGCTTCGGCTGTAGGCGAAGTAAATGTGGTTAAAACCATGAAAGAAACCGGTGCAGTTATCGGAGGAGAGGGAAACGGCGGAATTATTTATCCGGAATCACATTATGGCCGCGATGCTTTGGTAGGTATTGCCTTGTTTCTTTCCCAATTAGCTCATTCTGGCAAAAAAGTAAGCGAACTCCGCAATGAATATCCCAATTATTTCATGGCAAAAGAACGTATGGATCTTACTCCCGATACGGATGTTGATGCCATTTTGGATTCTATCAAAGAAAAATACACCGGTAACCCAATAAACGATATAGACGGTGTGAAAATTGACTTTCCTGATCGTTGGGTTCACTTCCGCAAATCCAATACAGAACCCATCATTCGGATTTATACCGAAGCACCTACACAAGAAGAAGCTTTGGAATTGGCTCAGTCGGTGTTGAAGTAAGATTAAAAACTTGTCATCGCGAACCTTGATCCGCAATCTTATAAGATTCCGTGTCAAACACGGAATGGCACGTGTTCTTACTCTCAATCCTCCACTCTCAATTATAATCCAAAACGTGTTGTTTGTCAATACGTTAAACATATCCCGAAAAATAAACTTTATGTTTTAAAATATTCCCTTTATTTTTGGAAAAATGTTCTTTATTTTCAGAAATA
>DAIPZW010000082.1:0-7274 GCA_036781965.1 Bacteroidales bacterium | reverse complement strand
CCGGTAAAAGAAGCAGTAGGTATCTATAAAAGTATGTTTTTAAATTATAATCAATTCAGACAAGAATTGGTTACTCCTGAATTTGGAGATATTTTAGTAGTTACAACAGCGCGAGACGAAGAAGCAATAGAACCCTATATTGTATGGAAAAAAGAAAAAGGATTTAATGTTTCTAAAGTTGTTGTCGATAAAGGCGAAAATGTAAAAGCACTTATTCAACAACAATATAATCAGAACAACCAACTGATTTATGTTCTTTTGGTTGGAGATTGGGGAGATATTCGTTCGGATTATGAATCTTTTACGACAACCGTAGGACCAACCGATCCTGCTCTAGGTTGTGTGGTTGGAGATGATCTGTTTCCTGACCTAGCAATCGGACGTTTTTCTGCAAATAATGCAGGACAAGTAGCTATTCAAGTAAATAAGACTATTGAATATGAAAAGAATCCCAATATGGATCCTGATTGGCGGGAAACATTTATTGGAATAGGTTCTAATGATATGGTTCCGGGTGATGATGGAGAAAAAGATTATGAACATATTCAACGTATTTATACTCAACGATTGGAATCTTTTGATTATACCACTCATCAAGAAAACTATGCTCCGTTGGCAAATATCAATACTTTGATAGAACATATCAATACAGGAGCATCTACGATTGCTTATTGTGGACATGGAACCTCTTCTTATTTTGTTACTACCGGACTTAATAATACAGATGTTCTTGCATTAAACAATAATAAAAAACTTCCTTTTATAGTAGCTGTTGCGTGTAGTACCGGAGCTTTTCATTCCAGTAATGATTGTTTTGGTGAAACATGGCTTCGGAAAGAAAATGGAGGAGCTATTATAGCTTGGATGTCTTCAGTTGAGCAACCGTGGAGTCCTCCTCAGCGAGGACAAGATTATTTTTATGATATACTGACAGGAGGTTTTGATTATACTCTTTATGAAAACCAAAATGGAATTAACACGTCAGAACAAAGAACCTTTTGGGGCTCCTTAGCTATTAACTCTATGGGATTGATGTTATGTGAATCCAGTAGGACAGATGATATTATGACTGTTAAAACTTGGATTACTTTTGGAGATCCCTCTTTGCAATTAAGAACTAAAACTCCAAACGAAATCATATCTTCCAATGAAAAAGTAGTTGCGGGAGTTAATTTTGAAACAATTATTACTTCTAATGGAGTTCCTGTTGAAAATGCAATGGTATGTATTTCTCAAGATGGAGTTTATGCCAAGGGTATAACCGATGTAAATGGTAAAGTGAGCATTGATCATAGCTTTGTTCCGGGAAATGTATTATTAGTAGTAACAGCTTTTAATGCTAAGACAGTATATAAAGAAATTCTTTCTATATCTCCGGAAGGATCTTATGTTGTAGTAGATGAAGTGGTTGTAAATGATGATAATCAACAATTGGATTATTCCGATGGTTCTGTAAAATTGAATATGACATTGGAAAACGTTGGAAATGATTCGGCGCAAGATGTAAAAGTAACGATTTATAGCGAGGATCCATGTCTAAACATTATAAATGGAACAGCGATATTTACCACAGTACCTTCAAATGATAAAATAACATTAGAGAATGCATTTGAAATTTCTATAGATAAAAATGTTCCCGACAGACATCCTATTTTGATTAAAGCGGTTGTGGAAGGAAATGAAACATGGATAAATGATTTTTATCTTACGGCTAACTCTTTTGATTTATCCATTGCAGATATATTTATTAATGATATAAAGAATGATTATCTAAAAAGTAATGAAACAGCGATTGTTAAATTCACACTTATTAATCAGGGGCATTCTGATGCAAAATCATTAACAGTTTCTTTTTCAACAGAGAGTTTCCATTTGAATCTTCCCATTCCCTCGAAGATTGAATTAGGAAATATAGCTATTGGAGGAAGTCATGAAGTAGAATTAATTATTACAATACCCGGAAACATTCCTTTTGGATATGATGCTGAAATTAATTTGCTACTAACTGCCGGTAATGGTACGGTTAAGGAACTTCCACTTAGATTATCTACTTTCTCTTATTGCACTCCTTCTTTTCAAGATTGTTCAGATGACGATAAATTAACAAGTTTTATTCTTGAAGATATTATTAATACAGATGAAACTTGTACGGATACTGGCTATTCAGATTATACTTATCTATCTACAATCCTTGAACCCGGTGTAGAATATACAGCAAAAGCAAAATTTGGTTATAGCAACGAACGTGCTAAAGGTTGGATTGATTATAATGGGAATGGAATATTTGAAGACGAGGAAGCTCTCTTTATTATTCGCGGAGCTAAAGCAGATACAGAAGTTTCTCAAACATTCATACTTCCGGAGGAAGCTGTTCCGGGAACTCATGTTATGAGAGTGCGCGTAAAATATCAAACCATTCCGACAGATCCTTGTACAGATGAATCTATAAAAGGACAAACACATGATTATACCATAATAGTTCCTGAAAAATATTCTAAAGTACAAAATTTAACTGTTGCTCCGGACGAAAATAAAATAATGCTTGCGTGGGAAACTTCTAACATAGACAATCAAGTATTATTGGGCTATCGTATAATGAGAAATAATACTTTACTAACGGATAATCATACAGTAACAAACTTTGAGGATGCGAATGTCAATATAGGAAATGTATATGTTTATGAAGTGTATGCTGTTTATGAAGCAGGAATTTCTTTACCGGCAATAACTGACATCATAGTATATACAGGTCAAGTGGGATTACCGGAGGTCAAAACAAAAACTCTTTTCACTGTTTATCCCAATCCTGTTTCAGATGTATTAAATATACAAGGAGAATCCATGCCAAAGAAAGTTTCTCTATATAATATGGCAATGCAGATGATATATACTACAACTCAATGTGATGAAAAAATGTCACTTCCGGTATATACATTGGCAATAGGAATTTATTTACTCATGATTGAAACAGAGAATGATATAATAATCAAGAAATTTATAAAGAGATAAGGAAATGATAATTATTGATAAAATTAATTTTATGAAAAAACAAGTATTTATTTATTTAATGTTGTTTATCTTGATGATAGGCAATGTAATGAATGCACAAGATGTAACTTTCTATGGATATAATAATTATACCGCAGGAGGAAATTCATTAGGACCGTTGTTTTTTACTTCGGCAGATGATCTTGAGTATATTACTCCGAATACGGAGTATATTTCTGCAGGAGAATATATAGCTGGAGTATGGTATGCTTATTCTTATTCTTATACAGAACTTTATGGTTCAAAGATGCCTAAGAGTTTTGTTTCTATTAATATGGATACAGGAGATATGACTACCATAGCTGCTTCAAGTACAATGGTAGCGAGCATGTCTTATGATCCGGTATCAAATAAAGCATATAGTCTTTCAGGATCTGTACAAATCAGTACGATTAATTTAGAAACAGGGTCTTTGACTTTTCAATATTCTATTACAGGAGGGCCTACTGATTATTGGGGGATTGCCTTTAATAAGGAAGGGGAAATGTATGCAATAGGAAGTGATAGCAAATTATACAGCATAGACAAAGATACAGGTGAGGCTACTGTAATAGGAGGTTCAGCTCAAACAGGAGTTCTTTCTTTATATACTCATGGGTTGAGTTTTGATGAGAATACAGGAAACTTGTATTGGTCACTAGGAAATGGAAAATTTTGTTCTATTGATCCGAAAACAGGGATTGCTACAGAATTGTACAATATGCCAAATTACAGAATAGCAAGTTTAATTGTTATGCCTAATGCAGCAGAAGGCGCTCCTGCGAAAGTGAATAATTTGACAGCTACACCAGGTGCTTCCGGAGCTTTATCTTTAAAACTTGTTTGGGATAATCCTTCTTTAACTGCACAAGGAGAAACATTGACTTCTCTAACAACGATGAAGATTTATCGGCATGATGAAGAAATGGCTATTCATACTATAAATACACCGACTATAGGAGCAACAGATGAAGAATGGACTGATACGGATATACAAACAGCCGGTAATTATATTTATACATTGATTGGTGAAAATGAAAATGGAGAAGGAGCTAAGGCGAGAATTAGTATTTATGTTGGTCCGGATGTCCCCAAAGCTATTACTAATTTGGAGGCTATTAAAAATGAAGAAAATGTTTCACTTAGCTGGATAGCACCTTCTGAAGGAGCTAATGGAGCTTGGTTTGATTCATCAACAATAAAATATAAAGTGCTTCGTCAACCGGGAGATATTGTTATGGCTGATAATCTCACAACAACAACTTATATGGATTCAGGAATTAATGCTTTAGAATTAGGTTATTATAGTTACAGTGTAATTCCATATAATAATTCAGGAGATGGAGGAGTTACTTCCACACCGGAAATCTTATTAGGTGAGGCAATGATTATTCCTTGGGCAGATGATTTTACTACTTCAAGCTATTTATTGTGGAGTATTATTGATGCAAATGCCGATAATACAAAATGGACTAAATACTCAAGTTCTCAACACATGGAAATATCGGCTTCTTATTCTAGAAGTAATGACGATTGGATGATTTCTCCTCCGATATCTCTTGAAGGAGGTAAACAATACCAGCTTACTTGGACTAACCGTACAAGTACTAATAATATGGAGGCCCAATATTCGGTTACATTAGGTGCTAATAATACAATAGAAGGACAAACTATGGAGCTTTTCCCCGAAACTGCGATTATAGCTACCACTAAATCTTATCAATCTGTTTTAGTAACAGTAGAGACAGAAGGAACTTATTATTTAGGATGGCATTGTACTACACCTATGGCAAAAAGTTCTTTGTATATTGATGATATTTCTTTAGATGAACCTTCAGCAAATGATATGCAAGCAGTGAAAGTTTCAGGAAATATTGCACCGATAGTAAATACTCCGGCAGTTAGTTTGATTACTGTAAAAAATCAAGGAATAGCATTAGCTTCTTCTTTTGATGTAAAGCTTATTGATGGCGAAGATAATGTATTGGGAACAACTACTTATTCAGGAACAGGATTAAGTTTTGGAGAAGAAGCGATTGTTAAAGTATCTTGGACTCCTGCGGTTAGTGGAACTTTTGCTGTGCGAGGAGTAGTTGATATGATAAATGATAACAATGTTGATAATAATACATCATTGGCTTATAGTTTGTCTGTACAACCCGAAGGAATCATCTCATATGAAGTTATGGATGAAGATACTACTGAACCATGGCAAATGATTCCTTTCAACTTCAATGCTATAAGTACAGCTTCTCAAATAGTTTATGATGCCGAAATGTTAGGAGTTACACAAGATGAACTTTGGTTGTCAGGAATGTTCTATTATTTTGAACCTCTTGAACTAGATTATACTACTTCAATAAGAATATTAATGGCTAATACGGAAGAAGACGATTATGAAAGTTTCCTTCCCGTAGCAAACCTGAAAGAAGTATATAATACGAATATTACTTTCAGAGCCGGAGAAACTTCTGTTTATATTTCCTTTACTAAACCTTTCCAATATACCGGAGGAAACTTAGTTGTTACCAATGTTCGAGGATATAACACAAACGTAAGGGAAGTGAAATTCTTAATTGCAGTTCCGGAAGGCGATGAAACTGAACGTTCTCTTTACTATTCAGGATCAAGTTCGTTTAATTTTACTCAGGAAGGCATGCCTACTACAGCTTATCCGAATACCACCTTTATGGCTTATACGACTACAGATAATACTATTAAAGGGAAAGTGTTGGATGCAGAATCTAATCCGATCGCAGGTGTAACGGTTAAAGTAGATAACATAGAAACAGAAACCAACGAAGAGGGAGAATATACGTTGGGAAATACACCTCCTTTTGGAAGTGTTACTGTTGCAGCAACTAAAATAGGATATGTTGATAGAACATCTACCATTACTATAAGCAATAAAGAAACAACTGTTGATTTTACACTTCAGGCAAGAGATCAAGTAATTGTAACCGGAACGGTAAAAGATCAAGATGGTGAAGTAATAGAAGGAGCAACAGTTAAGCTAACCGGCTATCAAGATTATGAAACTACCACAAATGAACTTGGCGAATTCACGCTTGAAGAAGTTTATAGTAGCACTGTTTATACTACCCTTGAAATTTCTATGAAAGGTTATGGAACATATACAAGAACAAATCTTTCTGTGTATGTTTATTCCGGAACTGAATATAAAGCAGGCACATTTACTTTGACGGCTATTCCGACAGTTAAGGTTTTCGGTAAAGTTACCAATGAAGATGGTTCGGTTTATATTGACAATGCTACGGTTAAACTTGAAGGTTATGAAGATTATGAAGTAACAACGTCTAATGAGGGTGAGTTTGAAATTGAAGGTGTATATGTAAATCAAGATTATAACATTGTAATTTCAGCCGAAGAATATTATGATTATGAATCTACTCTTAAGGTTGAAGATGTAGATATTCTTTTGGAAGATATTATTCTTCAAGCTATTCCAATTAAATTAATTGTTTCGGGGAAAGTGAAATCTACAGAAGGAGATTCTCTAACTGGTGCATCTGTTGCTTTGGTTGGGGAAGATGCTTTCCATGGAACGACTACTGACACAGAAGGAGCTTTTTCAATTTCAGATGTTTTAGAAAATAAAGAATATTCATTGAGTATATCCGCTGCGGGTTATTATGATTATCAAACAACAGTTCAACTCCTTGAATCTAATCTTGATTTGGGTAATATAGAATTGACATGGATTCCAACAACAGTAATTGTTTCGGGAAAAGTAATATCAGACAAAGGTGTATATCTTAGTGAAGCATCTGTGAAACTTAGCGAGGGAGGCATAATTTATGAAGAAGCAACTGATACTTCAGGTTCATTTGAAATGTTTGATATTCCAATGAATAAAACCTATAATTTGGAAGTTTCTTTGGAAGGCTTTGATACCCATACATCCTCCTTGTCCGTAAATGATTTAGATATTGTATTAGAAGATATTGTACTTATTGAAAGTCTAGGTCTTAATCATGCAGATATTTCTGAAATAAAGGTATATCCTAATCCTGCCGTTGATTACGTACATGTTGAACTTACTAGTAATTCTATTGTCTCTATATATACTTTGGGAGGAGAAAAAGTATATACAAATCGCTATGAAGTAGGAGTTGCTGAAATTAATGTGAAGATGTTTGATGCCGGAATCTATTTAGTAGAAATAAATGATGACACAAACAAAGTAATAATCAAACTTATTATTAAATAATTAAAATCTGTGGCTT
>DAIPZW010000081.1:0-7324 GCA_036781965.1 Bacteroidales bacterium | reverse complement strand
CGTTTATTCGAACAAGAGTTTAAGAGTTCCCTTTCCGGGCATTCTATGGATTATCAACCTATGATAGATTACATTGCAAGCCTTTCCGGAAAACGCATTCGCCCGATTCTTCTTCTTTTGTCTGCTAATCTTTGTGGAATTAGTAACGGACAGTCAGTTAATTTTGCAGTTATTTTGGAATTAGTTCATACAGCTACCCTTATTCATGATGATGTAGTTGATAATACACTGGAAAGACGCGGAGAAAAGTCGGTAAACGCCATGTTTAACAATAAGATGGCTGTACTTCTTGGGGATTTTGTATTGTCGGTTGCTATAAAAAAAGGAGTAATCGCCAAGAATCATCGATTATTAGAGGTAATGGCTGAAGTTTCCGAGAGTCTTTCTCAAGGAGAATTGGTTCAACTGATCTCTTCTCGTAAGCATATTGTGAACGAAGACCGTTATTTTGACATTATTCAAAAGAAAACCGCCCTACTGATTGCTTCTTGTACGGAATTGGGCGCAGTTTCTGTCAATGCAAACCAAGAAGAAAGGGAAGCTCTCCATTTAATCGGTGAAAAATTAGGGATTATCTTTCAAATCAAAGACGATATTTTTGATTATTTCGAGCAAGGAGAAATAGGAAAACCGACCGGAAATGACATTCGCGAGGGAAAAGTAACGCTTCCTTTAATCTATGCTTTCGAACATGCTCCGAAAGAAGTAGCAGAATCCATGTATAAGTTATTAGATGCCGGAGATTTGGATACGGAAGCAGTTAATACTTTGATTCAATTTGCTAAAGAATATAAAGGTATCGAATATGCAGAAGCAAAAATGGCGGAAATAAAAAAGGAAACACTTCAATTGATGAATATGTTTCCTAATTCTGAATCCAAAGATAAGTTTATCGAATTAATCGACTATATCATTGAGCGGAAGAAGTAATCTTTAGTTTTCCATTGATAACTAAACAAGCCGCAAAACCAAGAAAAGCTCCTGCTCCGTTATATAAAAAATCCATCCAATCGCCCGTCCTATAAGTTGTAAGGTATTCCTGCCCTATTTCTATGTATCCACCGAAAAGAATCGGGAATAAAAACGAACCCATAACGATTCTAGTGTAAGATATTCTCTTTCTGAAATAACTTGTATTCTCGAAAAAGATAAGAATTGATAAAATAAATCCGAAACCCATGTGAATTAATTTATCTAAATCTGTTTTAGCCAACTTCGGAACCTCCGAAAGATCCATAAAACACCCTATTGAGGCAACAATACAGAACAAAATGCTCAGCGCATACTTCCTTAAGAAACTCATTTGATTTCTTTTAATAAGTTTCCGGCTAAACTACTTGCTCCTATTCGGAAATATTCGGGACTAAGCCATTCTTCTCCAAGCATTTCTTTAACTAAGGTATAATATTGCACGGCTTCTTCAGCAGTACGAATACCTCCCGAAACTTTCAATCCTATTTTTCTATTATGCAGCTTATTATATTCCTTAATTGCTTCGCACATTACGTAAGCAGCTTCTAGAGATGCACCGGGATACCCTTTACCTGTGGATGTTTTCAAGAAATCAGCACCGGAATACATCGATAAAACGGAAGCTTTTTTGATATTTGCAGCCGTTTTCAGTAAACCTGTCTCTAAGATTACTTTCAAATGAGCATCACGACAAGACATTTTCAATTCTTGTATCTCTTCACAAAGTTCTTGAATGGAATCGTCAAAGAATAAACCACAATTGAAAACAATATCTATCTCATCGGCACCATCATTCACTGCCAAAGCAACTTCAGCCGTCTTAATTTCAATGAAAGTCTGGGAAGAAGGAAAACCTCCTGCGACAGAAGCGATTTTTACATCAGCAGTAAGGGCTTCTTTCACGGTTTCTACGAAATTAGGATAAACACAAATGGCAGCCACATTATCCATATCCGAATGAGAACCCTCAAAATCATTCACTCCTTGCACAAATTCCCAGATACTTTGCTTTGAATCTTCTGTATTAAGGGAAGTTAGGTCAATGCAAGAGTACAAAAATTTCATTACAGGGCTTGTATAATCGCTTTTCCAATTATCTTCGATTTGTTCTACTTTTGCTTTTACTTCTTCGTCTTTCAAGTTCAAATTATACTTGCTCAAAGCCTCTTGATACTTATCCATCTTTATTTTAGTTTTTGATTGTTTATATGTCTCTCCTTATCTCTCAACGTTTTCTTTTCTAAATTGGTTCTAAATGCCTCGGTTAGATCAATTCCTGTCTGATTAGCTAAACAAATTAATACCCAAAGTACATCAGCCATCTCATCTGCTAAGTTTTTATCCAAGTCTTCTTTCTTAAACGACTGATCTCCATAAGTTCGCGCCATAATTCTTGCCAATTCCCCTACTTCTTCTGTTAGAATAGTCATATTAGTCAATTCACTGAAATAGCGAACGCCATAAGTTTTTATCCATTCATCGACTTGTTTCTGAGCTTCTTGTATAGTCATCCTATTCTTTTGTTTTTGAATCTATTATAATGGTAACCGGACCGTTATTAATCAAAGATACTTGCATATCTGCACCGAACTCTCCTGTTTGTATTTCTTTTTCTTGACAATAAGATAAATCTTTGCAGAATTTATTATACAATTCTATTGCTTTTTCCGGTCGAGCTGCCTTAATATAAGAAGGACGATTGCCTTTGCGGGTAGAAGCATGAAGCGTAAATTGACTCACACAAAGTATTTTGCCATCCGTTTCCAAGATAGAGCGGTTCATTACTCCGTTTTCGTCGTCAAAGATACGAAGTTGTGTGGTTTTTTTTACTAAATAATCAATATCTTCTTGGTTATCAGCTTCTTCTATTCCTAATAAAACCAATAATCCCTTCCCTATCGAAGATTTTATTTCCCCACTAATGCTAACCGAAGCCTGTGTAACTCGTTGAATAACTACTCTCATAAACCTAATCCCTTTAATAATGATTCTGTTTTTACTTTTCCTATCAATTCTATCAGTTCTTCTTTCGGAGCTTCCTTGATTCGCTTCACACTTTTATATTTTTTCAATAACTTTTTTTTGTTTACCTCTCCTATTCCTTTGATATTATCTAATTGAGAAACAACTTGTTGCCTACTTCTTTTATTTCTATGGAAAGTGATACCAAAGCGATGTGCCTCATCTCTTAATTGTTGAATCAACTTTAAGCTTTCCGAATTTTTATCTAAGTATAAAGGAATCGAGTCATTCGGGAAATAAATTTCTTCCAAACGTTCGGCAATTCCAATTATCGGAACCTTTCCATAAATCCCTAAATCGTTTAAAGCATTAGAAGCAGAATGAAGTTGTCCTTTCCCTCCATCTACGATAATTAATTGTGGTAAAGTTGTTTGTTCTTCCAGCATTCTCCGATAACGTCTAAACACAGTTTCATACATAGACGAGAAATCATCAGGTCCAACCACTGTCTTTATATTAAAATGCCGATAATCCTTTTTAGATGGCTTTGCTTTTTTGAAAACAACACAAGCAGACACCGGATTCGTACCTTGTATATTCGAATTATCGAAACATTCAATATGAACCGGCAGTTCTTTTAAATGCAAATCCTGTTGAAGTGTTTTAAGAATACGAGTTGATCGTTGTTCCGGATTCAATTTTTCGGCTCTTTTTAGTTGATCCAACTTATATTGCTTAACATTTCGGATTGAAAGTTCTAATAATTTCTTTTTATCTCCTTTTTGAGGCACAAAGAAAGTAGCATTATCATACTCTATATCGGGAAGAAATGGAACTATAATCTCTTTTGAATTACTTTTGAAGCGTTCTCTCAATTCTATAATACCCATTCCTAATAGACTTTCCTTAAATTCATCCAATTTTTTCTTGTATTCAATGGTATATCCTTGAATAATTGCTCCTTTTGCTATGTGTAGATAGTTGATATATGCCGAATTTTCATTCTCATCGAACGAAAAAACATCAATATCCGTTAATCTCGGGCTTACTACAAGTGACTTTGCCGAATAGTTTTCCAACAAATTATATCTTTCTTTTAGAATTTCAGCCTCTTCAAAGCGAAGGTTTTCTGCCAAAGACTGCATTTCTTTATAAATTTGCTGGCTCAATTCTTTGAAATTTCCTTTCAAGATTTCTTCAATCGCTTGAATATTTCGAATATAATCTTCTTGTGTTTGCAAACTTGCACAAGGTGCTAAGCAACGCTTGATATGGTATTGCAGACAAACTTTGAATTTACCTTTTTCTATATTGTCTTTGGTCAGGAGATGATTACAATTCCGAATAGGATATAAAGAAGTGATCAATTTCAAGAGATTCTTTACACTAAGAACAGAAGTATAGGGCCCATAATAGTGCGAACCATCATTTACTTTCTGCCTGGTTAAATAAATACGAGGGAAAGGTTCGTTTCTAACCACTATCCAAGGATAAGTTTTATCGTCTTTAAGCATTACATTGTATCTCGGCTGATACTGCTTAATCAGATTGTTTTCTAAAAGGAAGGCTTCTCTCTCCGACTCTACTACAAGATACTCTATCCTACATATTTTTCTGACCATAATCCTCGTTTTAGGACTATCATCATGTGTTTTTGTGAAATAAGAAGAAACACGCTTCTTTAAATTCTTTGCCTTCCCGACATAAATAACCGTATTGTTTTCATCGTAGTATAAATATACCCCCGGCGAACTTGGAAGTATAGCAAGTTGCTGCGATAAATTCAATTTGTCCGGTTTAGATGTCATACTGAAGGATTGTGTCTAACTTTATTTCGGGGTTAAAGTGCTCCCTACCCTTTAGATCAGTCAATTCAATGATAAAATTAACAAAAAGATCTTTTGGATTAAAAATATTAATCAAATCTACGGCTGCACGCATCGTTCCTCCTGTTGCTAATAAATCATCATGCAATAAAACTACATCATCTGAAGTTAGTGCATCTTTATGAATTTGGATCGTATCCACACCATATTCTTTCTCATAACTAACTTCATAAGTGCTTGCAGGGAGTTTTCCGGGCTTGCGAATGGTTACAAATCCTACTCCAAGCCGAGTTGCCAAGACAGGACCCATTATAAATCCGCGAGATTCTATTCCAACCACCTTTGTAATCTCTTTATCTTTATACATCTCATACATTCCGTCAGCCAAATCACTTAAAAGTTCGGCATCTTGGAAAAGAGTGGTAACATCTTTAAATTGAATCCCCGAAATAGGGAAATCAGGGATATTCCTAACCCCTGCTTTTAACTTTTCAACATTCATTTTATCTTGTCTAATTATTATAATGTTCCACGTGGAACATAAATTTTGTTATCTTCCTAATAGAACGAGTAATACATTAATATCATTCGGCGAAACTCCCGGAATTCGACTTGCTTGAGCTATTGTTTCGGGATCTATATTAGCCAGCTTTTGTTTGGCTTCAGTTGAAAGAGACTGAATAGCATGGTAATCAAATTTTCCTTTTATTTTAACATCTTCCAATCGATTTAGTTTATCCGCAATGATTCGTTCTCTTTCTATATATCCTTCATATTTAATTAGAATCTCCGTCGCCTCTATAATTTCTTCCTTACGATTAGGAATCAAATCTAGTTCTTCTTGAAAAGCAGGCACTAAAGATGCTATTTTTTTTATATCCAACTGCGGACGAAGAATTAGATCTACCAACTTAACTCCGTGGCGTAGGGGAGTGGTGCCGAATTTTTCCAAGTCTTCATTGACATAATCTGCTTTTATGGAATAATTACGTGCAAAAGAAAGCAAACTGTTAATATATTCCTTCTTTTCTTGCAACAATTGATAACGATTCGCATCCGCCAATCCTAATTGATAGGCTTTTTCTGTTAGGCGCATATCCGCATCATCCTGACGAAGCAAAATTCTATACTCAGCTCTTGAAGTAAACATCCGATAAGGTTCATCAACTCCCTTAGTAACCAAGTCATCTATTAGGACTCCTATGTAAGCTTCATTGCGATTTAAGACAAACGGAGAGCCTCCATGCACATTGATATGAGCATTTATTCCCGCCATAAGACCTTGTGCAGCCGCTTCCTCATATCCTGTTGTACCATTTATTTGTCCCGCAAAAAACAAGTTTTTAATCCGTTTAGTTTCCAGAGTAGATTGCAGTTGGGTAGGGGAGAAGAAGTCATATTCGATAGCATATCCAGGACGATATATGTGTATATTTCTAAATGCCGGTATTTGTTGCAAGGCTGTGAGTTGTATATCCAAAGGTAAAGAAGACGAAAATCCATTCAAGTAGTATTCTTGCGTATTTTCTCCCTCCGGTTCCAAAAAAAGCTGGTGTTGCGTCTTATCCGCAAAGGTTACAATTTTTGTTTCTATGCTTGGACAATAACGAGGTCCTATACTTTGTATCTGACCATTATAAAGAGGTGATTCATCAAGCCCGTTGCGTAGGACATCATGAGCATTTTCGTTGGTATATAAAGTCCAACAACTTAACTGTTTAAGTGGGCGAGGGGAGAAGTCAAGGTAGGAAAACTTATGGAAGTCGTTTTCTCCTTTTTGTTCATCCATTAAAGAGAAATCTACACTACGACCATCTATCCGCGCCGGCGTTCCTGTTTTCATTCTATCCGATTGAAAACCTAAACCTACCAATTGTTCTGTAATGCCAAAAGAAGCAGGTTCGGATATACGACCTCCCGGAATTTGAATACGCCCGATATGCATTAATCCATTCAAGAAAGTTCCAACAGTGAGAATAACAGTCCGGGAAGTAAACTCAACTCCTAGATCTGTTTTCACTCCTTTTATTTCATCATCTTTAATAATTAATTGATTAACAACATCTTGCCATACATTCAAATTAGGTGTATTGTCTATTGTTTCCCTCCAAGCATCAATAAATCTGGCTCTATCGCTTTGTGCACGCGGACTCCACATGGCAGGGCCCTTTGAACGGTTCAGCATACGGAATTGAATCGCTGTCTTATCGGTTATGATTCCCATTTGTCCGCCCAAAGCATCTATTTCGCGCACTATCTGTCCTTTTGCAATGCCTCCAACGGCAGGATTGCACGACATTTGTGCTATTTTATTCATATCCATTGTAATAAGTAGGGTGGAAGAGCCCAAATTAGCCGCCGCTACCGCTGCTTCACAGCCTGCATGTCCGGCTCCAACTACTATTACATCGTAAGAAAATTTCATATCAATTTACGATTTTAGAATTACGATTTACGATTGTCAGCTTCATTTTTTGATTTCCTTTTGATTGTATTAATTGAAGATACAATAATAGACAAAATCTCATTTGTTTCCTTTTTTAGTTTTGAAATTTTCTCTTTAA
>DAIPZW010000080.1:0-7368 GCA_036781965.1 Bacteroidales bacterium | reverse complement strand
GTCATCCCGAGCTTGACTCGGAATCTCACGAGATTGCGGATCAAAGTCCGCAATGACAGAGAAAATAGTCTTGAGTCTTAAATCTTAATTCTTGAATCCTTTCCTAGATTGCTTCACTTCGTTCGCAATGACGGAGTTTCGTATTCCTTTGCCTAATGGCGAACGTTGTTGCTCCCTGTTCCTTTCTTCCTTCTTTAGTTTTCAATTAAATAAAGTACCTTTGCAATCAGAAAAAAATAAGTATAGATATGAATTCGACAGAGATAAAAACCATTGTGTTTGACTTGGGCGGCGTGATTATTAAGCTAAATATGCAAGAGTCCGTGCGCCGATTTATAGAAGTAGGCTTGCTGAATGCGGCGGAAGTATTGGATCCTTATCATCAACGGGGATTTTTCTTGGAACTGGAGGAAGGAAAGATCAGCGAAGAGATGTTTTTTGATGAAGTCAGGAGAGAAGCGGGCGAATACATAACCGACGAGGATATACGATGGGCTTGGTGGGGATTTATCGAGGAGATTCAGGAATATAAACTCCGCCTGCTGGAAGAACTGAGGGAGAAGGGCTATCGTTTGTTATTGTTGAGCAACACGAACCCTTGTATTATGAATCTGGCGATGAGTCCTGATTTTTCGGAGTCGGGCAAAAGCTTGGCAGACTACTTCGACCAATGTTATTTGTCTTACGAGATGGGATGCGTGAAGCCTTCGGATGAAATTTTCCGCAAGATGATCGACGATTCGAAGATCGCCCCTGCCGAAACCTTGTTTGTGGACGACGGTCCGGCTAACATTGAAGCGGGAAAACGCTTTGGTTTGAAAACCTTGCAACCTGAAAACGGCGAGGACTTTAGAGAAGCGTTGTGGGAAATACTTTGTCTTCATGAAAGCGAGCATTTTTGAAAAATTAAAAATACTTGCCGAAGCTGCTAAGTATGATGTTTCTTGTGCTTCGAGCGGCACCACCCGAAAGAACGCGGACAAAGGTATCGGTACGACCGAAGGCTGGGGCATTTGCCATAGCTTTACGGAAGACGGGCGCTGTGTTTCTCTCCTAAAGATTATGCTTACGAACCATTGTGTCTATGATTGCGGCTATTGTGTGAATCGTAGAAGCAACGATATACCGCGAACGACCTTCGCGGTCTCGGAATTGGTCGATCTAACCCTTGAGTTTTATAGAAGAAGCTATATAGAAGGCTTGTTTCTCAGTTCGGGCGTGGTCAGAAATGCCGACTATACGATGGAACGTATGGTGTGCGTGGCGAAAGATTTGAGGAACGCACGTTATAATGGTTATATTCATTTAAAAAGTATTCCGGGCGCAAGCAGGGAACTGATATCCGAAGCAGGACGTTATGCCGACCGGCTGAGTTGTAACGTAGAAATGCCGTCGGAAGAGAGTCTAAAGTTGATTGCTCCGGAAAAAGATTATCAACAAGTATTTAAGCCGATGCATTTCATTCAGCAAGGTTTTTTGGAAAGTGCCGAAGATAGAAAAAGGTATCGCCGCGCGCCGAAATTCTCCCCTGCCGGACAAAGTACGCAGATGATCATCGGAGGTTCGCCCGATGATGATAATAAGATATTGCATTTGGCTAGTAATCTGTATGAGCGCCCTGCCATGAAACGCGTTTATTATTCAGGGTATATACCTATAAATACTTACGATACCAGGCTTCCTGTTTTGGATAAACCGCCTTTGGTTCGGGAAAATCGCTTGTATCAGGCAGATTGGCTGATGCGTTTTTACGGATATACGGTCGATGAGATTGTAAACGATACACATCCGAACTTAGAACTGGAGATTGATCCTAAATTGTCGTGGGCATTGCGCCATCCGCAGGCTTTTCCGATTGATATAAACACGGCCGATTATGAAATGATTCTTCGCGTGCCGGGAATTGGCGTTAAATCAGCCAAGTTGATCGTTACTTCGCGCCGGTATGGGCGACTAAATAGTAGTCATCTCAGGAAAATGGGCGTAGTTATGAAGCGTGCGCAATATTTTATCACTTGTAATGAATTAGGCGCAGGGAGTGTTCAGGACGTTAAGCCGGAATACGTGCGTAAACTACTGACGCCTAAGAAAAAGGAAGATACACAGTTGAATATTGATTGGGTAATATAAATGACATGACTTGGATATGCTTTATTATATTTATGATCATACTTATGAAGGTCTATTAACCGCTGTCTTTGATGCCTTCTTCCGAAAAGAAGAACCCACGCGCATACTCGGACAAAGGGAGGAAGTACCTTTATTTACGGAATCTCATCACGTAGACACCGATAAAGAGAAAGCAGACAGGGTATTAGCCGGACTAAAAAAGAAGATTTCGGATTCTGCTCTGAATATGTTATTCGTAAGTTTCCTTTCCGAGCAAAAAGATATTGAATTAATGATATTTCGTTATATCAAGAAGGCTTTTTCGTCGGACGTAAGCATTGAATTGAACTTCGGAGACGACGATGTGCTAAGCCTTTCCAAGCTTTTCCGAAGTGTCAAGAACGAATCCACCCGTATAAAAGAATTTGTGCGCTTTCAACGAGTCTCAGACAGACTATATATTGCTTTGATTGACCCTAAATACGATGTCTTGCCCTTGTGTTATTCCTTTTTTGAAGATCGTTATGCCGACCAGCCTTGGATTATTTATGACAAAGCCAGACATTACGGCGTACATTACGATCTAAATAAAACGGAAATCGTTCATTTTGAACAATTAAACCTTCATTGGGATACAGGAAAACTGCATGATGAACTATTGGACGAAGATGAAAAAACATTTCAAACGCTTTGGAAGGATTATCTTAGTGCAATCACCATACAACAAAGGAAAAACCTGAGACTACAACGACAGATGATGCCTAAACGCTTTTGGGAATATCTGACAGAAAAGCAATAAAGAAATGAAAGTCTCTAATCCTTGCGCAAAAATCGTAAATTTGTGCAGTTTTCATAAAAAAGCTTGGGCGTTCTACTAAATTAAGTTATCTTTGCCAAGTTAAAAAAGAAATATATAACAAATATAGTAATACTAACAAAAAACATCTCTTATGAGTCTAAACATTATTGTATTAGCAAAACAAGTCCCGGACACACGGAATGTAGGGAAAGATGCAATGAAAGAGGACGGAACCGTAAATCGCGGCGCCCTTCCTGCCATCTTCAACCCAGAAGACTTGAATGCGTTAGAGCAAGCCCTTCGTTTGAAAGACAAATATCCGGGCTCGAAGGTTACTTTATTAACAATGGGGCCTGCACGTGCAGCAGAAATAGTTCGCGAAGGATTATATCGCGGAGCTGATGGTGGTTTTCTACTTTCCGGACGCGCTTTTGCAGGAGCAGACACATTAGCTACTAGTTATGCAATACACATGACTGTGAAGAAAATCGGCAAGTTCGATGTAATTATATGTGGTCGCCAAGCAATTGACGGAGATACTGCTCAAGTAGGTCCTCAAGTTGCCGAGAAACTAGGTATTCCTCAAATCACTTACGCCGAAGATATACAATCGGTAGAAAATGGTAAGATTACCGTAAAGAGACGTTTGGAAAAAGGAGTAGAAGTAGTAGAGGGAAAATTGCCTTTGTTGGTTACTGTAAACAGTTCTGCGGCTGAATGTCGTCCAAGAAACGCTAAATTGATTCAAAAATACAAATACGCTCGTACGATCTCGGAACGTCAAGAAGAAGACAACGATTACATCCGCTTATGCGACAGTCGTGCTTACTTGAATATTCTAGAATGGGATGCTCCGGACGTAAATGCAGATATAGAACAATGTGGACTTTCAGGTTCTCCTACGAAAGTAAAGAAAATCGAAAGTGTAGTTTTCCAAGCGAAAGAGAGTAAAACATTAGAAGATTCGGACAATCAAATCGAAGACCTAATGAAGGAATTAATTGCTAACCATACAATCGGATAAAACTATGGAAAACTTATTTGTATATCTTGAAATAGAAAACGGAAAAGTAGAAGACGTAAGTCTTGAACTACTTACCAAAGGACGTAGCTTGGCTTCTCAGTTGAATTGCAAGTTGGAAGCATTGGCAATCGGTCATCAATTAGATAATATAGGCGAACAAGTATTCCCTTTCGGGGTTGATGTGTTGCATATATTTGATGATGCTCGCCTTGCACCTTACACTACCTTGCCCCATTCGGCTATTTTAGTAAAATTGTTCGAAGAAGAAAAACCACAAGTTGCTTTAATGGGTGCAACCAGTATAGGTCGTGATTTAGGCCCTCGTGTTTCTTCCGCATTATTCAGTGGATTAACAGCCGACTGTACTTCATTGGAAATCGGAGATCACGAAGAAAAGAAATTGAATAAGAACTATTCTAATCTTTTATATCAGATTCGTCCTGCTTTCGGTGGAAACATTGTAGCCACTATCATCAATCCTGAGAATCGTCCTCAAATGGCAACGGTTCGTGAGGGTGTAATGAAAAAAGAAATCCTGGATGCTAATTATAAAGGAGAGATCAAGAAACATAATGTAAAGGATTATGTATCGGAGACCGACTTTGTGATCAATGTAATCGAGCGCCATATAGAAGCTTCTAAAGTAAATATTAAAGGAGCCCCTATCATCGTAGCCGGAGGTTATGGAATGGGAAGCAAAGAAGGCTTCAACTTACTACATGAACTAGCAAACACCATAGGAGGCGAGGTTGGTGCATCAAGAGCTGCCGTAGATGCAGGATTTTGCGAGCATGATAGACAAATAGGTCAAACAGGAGTAACCGTTCGTCCTAGACTTTACATTGCTTGTGGTATATCCGGACAGATACAACACATTGCCGGTATGCAAGAGTCTTCTATCATTATTGCTATCAATAATGATCGTAACGCTCCAATCAACACGATTGCTGATTACGTTATTACAGGAGACGCTGAAAGCGTGATTCCTAAAATGATTAAATACTATAAAAAGAATAGTAAGTAAATCATGCACATTGCTTATACGCTAACGGCTCAGGATTTTGTTCATTTTCAGGAATATTACCTAAAAAAGAAAGCACCTTTAGTAGGCTGTTTACAACCTGCTATCTTGCTTATTCTTATATGTAATATCATTACCGGAGTTGCTCTCTATTTTTATCAAGGTGTTACCACTTATACTTACGTATGCTTAGTTTGTGTGATCTTACTAGGCATTGTACTTATAGGCAAAGGGCAGGCTAAGAAAAAGATGACAAAGGCAGCTTTGAAGATGGAAAAGGAAAAGCCGGGAGCTTTTGGAGATATGACAATTGACCTGGATGAAAAAGGAATGCAAGTACATTCTTCTACCCAAGAAAAGTTTCTTAGTTGGAACGAAGTAGATCATCAAGAATCGAATAAAGACTACTTCTTTATTTATTCCAAGAAAGGCATGGTTTATATTATTCCCAAAAGAGATATTCAGGTTTCCGACAGCGAAATGAACGAACTACTGAATCAATACATAGCAAATAAGCAAAGCAAATAACGATCTATCAGGATTTAATAGAAACACAAAGCGATATAAATTAAAAACAAAATATAATGGCTAATTTTTATACAGACAATCCGTCGTTAAAACATCATTTGGATCATCCATTGATGAGACGGATAGTAGAATTAAGAGAACGCAACTATAGCGAAAAGGACCAATTTGACTATGCTCCTATGGATTTTGAAGACGCTATGGACAGCTATGACAAAGTAATGGAAATTGCCGGAGAAGTAATTGGCGAAACGGTAAACAACAATGCGGAAGAAGTAGACGCAGTGGGTCCTAAAGTAGTAAATAACCGAGTGGTTTATGCTCCCGGGACTGCGGAAAACCTGAAAGTAACTACACAAGCCGGTTTGATGGGATTATCGATGCCTCGTCGTTATGGCGGATTGAACTTTCCTATGACAGGATTTGTAATGATGTCGGATATTGCTGCAAGAGCCGATGCAGGATTCTCGAATCTTTGGGCATTACAAGACTGCGCTGAAACTCTTTATGAGTTCGGAAGCGAAGAACAACGCAAAAAATTCATCCCAAGAGTATGCGAAGGTGCAACTATGTCTATGGACTTGACAGAACCGGACGCCGGTTCTGACCTTCAAGCCGTTCAACTAAGAGCAACTTACGACGAAGCAAACGATTGCTGGCTTCTAAATGGCGTTAAACGTTTCATTACCAACGGAGACGCTGACATTCATTTGGTTTTAGCCCGTTCTGAAGAAGGAACTCGCGACGGACGTGGACTTTCTATGTTCATTTATGATAAAAATGACGGAGGAGTGGATGTTCGCCGTATTGAAAACAAGATGGGAATCAAGGGTTCTCCTACTTGCGAGCTTACTTACAAGAATGCAAAAGCTCAACTTTGCGGTTCTCGCAAATTAGGACTTATTAAATATGTAATGTCCTTGATGAATGGTGCTCGTTTAGGTATCATTGCTCAAGCAACCGGAATTTCGGAAGGTTCTTATCAAGAAGCCATTGCTTATGCTCGCGAACGTAAACAATTCGGCAAAGCAATTATTGAGTTTCCTGCCGTTTATGAAATGATTGCGAACATCAAAGCTCGCTTAGATGCTTCTCGCACTATCTTATATGAAACTGCACGCTTCGTAGATATCTACAAAACATTGGAAGATATCGAAAAAGAACGCAAATTAGAAGCTGAGGAGAAAGAAGAATTGAAGAAATACAAGAAACTGGCTGATGCATTCACTCCATTAGGCAAATTAATGGCTACGGAATATGCCAATCAAAATGCTTACGACAGTGTACAAATACATGGTGGTTCCGGTTTCATGAAAGATTATCCTTGCGAACGTATGTATCGTGATGCTCGTATCACAAACATCTACGAAGGAACTTCTCAATTACAAGTAGTTGCGGCAATCCGCCACGTCACTACCGGAACTTATTTAGCTCAAATGCAGGAATATCATAATCAAAAATTAAACCCTGAGCTAAATCCGCTAAAAGCTCGTTTAGCTAAGATGGTTGAGATTTATGAGCAAATGATTCCTGTGGTTACTGACGCTAAAGACCAAGAGTTCTTGGATTTCCATTCTCGCCGCTTGGTAGAAGCTGCTGGACACATCATCATTGGATATTTATTATTGGAAGATACTGATAGAAATCCGGAATTATTCCGCCGTTCAGCAGAAGTTTACATCAGTCTTGGCGAAGCAGAAATAAACAAAATGTCTTATTTCATTCATAACTTTACTATTGACAATTTAGATTATTACAGACAATCTTAATAAATAAATTAGGAACAAGCAGAAAGGAGAAGGGAACAAGGATTCCTTTCTCCTTTTTGTTTAGATATAATGAAAAAAGATTATCTTTGCCTACAAGATGTCAATTATTTACAGGACAATT
>DAIPZW010000079.1:0-7404 GCA_036781965.1 Bacteroidales bacterium | reverse complement strand
AATCTATGCAAACAATTTATTCGCAACTTATATCTCAAACTTTAACTCTTCCGGAAAGAAGAATATCCCGAACGATTGAATTATTAGACGAGGGGGCTACCATTCCATTCATTAGTCGGTATCGAAAAGAAGCTACGGGAGGACTAAATGAAGTGGATATTGCGAATATTAAACAGCAATATGAGAAATTGATTGAGCTTAGTAAGCGAAAAGAAACGATCCTTCATTCGATAGAAGAGCAAGGAAAATTGACATCTGAGTTGAAAGATCGAATAGAAAGCACTTGGGACAGTACGACTTTGGAAGATATTTATTTACCTTATAAACCCAAGAGGCAAACTCGGGCTGAAATCGCACGTAAAAAGGGATTAGAACCTTTGGCAAAGATTATTATGGCACAAAACGAACAAGATGTTTATCGCCGTGCCGAACAGTTTGTCAATGATGAAGTAAATGATGCGGAAGATGCCCTGCAAGGTGCGCGAGATATTATAGCTGAATGGACGAATGAAAATGAAAATGCTCGAAACTCGATAAGAAATATCTTTCGAAAAGAGGCAATTATATCGTCCAAAGTAGTGAAAGGAAAAGAAGAAGAGGGAAATAAATATCGGGATTACTTTGATTTTAACGAATCTCTCTCCCGCTCCACTTCTCATCGTATATTAGCCATAAGACGAGGGGAATCGGAAGGTTTTCTTCGGGTATCTATTTCTCCGGATGATGAACATAGTTTAGAAATCCTGAATCGTCGATTTATTAAAGGCAATAACGAGTCATCGAAACAGGTTGAAATTGCCGTAAAAGACGGCTATAAACGTTTATTAAAGCCTTCAATCGAAACAGAGTTTGCTGCTTTATCCAAAGAAAAAGCCGATAATCAAGCCATAAAAGTATTTGCCGAAAACTTAAAACAGTTGCTTTTATCGCCACCCTTAGGACAAAAAAGAGTATTAGGGATCGATCCGGGATTTAGAACCGGATGTAAGATGGTTTGCTTGGATGAACAAGGAAATCTCCTGCATAATGAAACGATTTACCCTCATGCTCCGCATAATGAATGGAGTCGAGCAGCAGCAAAAACAACTTCTTTGGTAAGCACTTATAATATTCAAGCCATTGCGATAGGAAACGGCACAGCAAGTCGGGAAACCGAACATTTTATAACCAACTTGCGCTACGACAGAAAGGTGCAAGTTTTTGTTGTAAGTGAAGACGGCGCATCTGTTTATTCCGCTTCGAAAATTGCACGTGATGAATTTCCGGAATATGACGTTACAGTAAGAGGCGCAGTAAGTATCGGTCGCCGTTTGATGGATCCTTTGGCGGAATTAGTCAAGATAGACCCGAAATCAATTGGTGTAGGGCAATATCAACACGATGTCAATCAGAATGAATTAAAAAATTCGCTTGATCAAACGGTAGAGAATTGTGTCAATCAAGTAGGCGTTAATTTAAATACGGCAAGTCAGCACCTATTAACTTATATATCCGGTCTGGGACCTGCTTTAGCTCAGAATATTATTAACTATCGTTCCAAAAATGGAGCCTTCGGTTCGCGCAAAGATTTACTTAAAGTTCCGCGTTTGGGCGATAAAGCTTTTGAACAAGCCGCCGGATTTTTGCGTATTCCCGATGCAAACAACCCTTTAGATAATTCTGCTGTTCATCCTGAAAGTTATAAAGTAGTAGAACAAATGGCAAAAGACATGAATTGTCAGGTTCAAGATTTGATTGAAAAGAAGGAAATCAGGGAACAAATCGACCTAAATAAATATCTTTCCGACAAAACAGGGATGCCTACCCTTTTGGATATTATGAAAGAGCTGGAAAAACCCGGACGTGACCCTCGTCAAGGGATCAAAGTCTTTGAGTTTGATCCGAATGTACGATTAATTACCGACTTAAAGGAAGGAATGGTTTTGCCCGGCATAGTAAATAATATCACTAACTTCGGATGTTTTGTGGATATAGGGATAAAAGAAAAAGGTTTGGTGCATATTTCCAATATGGCAGATCGTTTTGTTTCCGATCCTACGGAGATTGTTTCTATTCATCAACATGTGGAAGTAAAAGTGCTGAGTGTTGATTTGGAACGCAAGCGTATTCAATTAAAATTGGGGAGTTGATCAAACAATCAAGCCTATCGATAATAAAATAGCGAAGATCAATACATTTTTAGAAGTATTTTGCAAGACAGGAATTAGTTCTTTGCCTTTGAATATCCGAATCATTTTCCGCCAAGTTTGGATATGGAAAGGAAGATAAAGGATAGGTAGTATCGCAGCATAGATGGAATCCGTAAACCAAAAGGCTTGACAGGCTAGAACAGCAACTAATCCGTTAATCAAATAGAAATAACGCCCAAAACGTTCTCCGAAAAGAACAATGGTCGTTTTCTTTCCGGCTTTTTTATCCGTATCTCTATCTCTATAATTATTGGCTACTAATATATTCACTATAACCAAACCCATAGCTACGCCACAAATAGTGGCTGCCCAAGTCCAAGATAAAGCTTGAACGTAATAAGTAAACCTAACGGGGATTATTCCAAAAAAGAAAAGGACACACACATCGCCCCAACCGCGAGAAGATAAAGGATAAGGGCCTCCCGAATAGGCTAAAGCAAAGATTCCAATGATCAATCCTACAATTATTAATTGCCAACCGCCATAATAGACTAAAGTCAAGCCTAACAATCCGTCTATAATTAATAATCCCAAAACTGCCCGTAACATGGATTTCGGTTTAATCCACCCTTCCGCCACCGCTCTCTTTGGACCTAAACGTTCTTCATTGTCAATTCCTTTTTTATAGTCAAAATAATCATTCGCAAAGTTAGATATAATCTGAGCTATCAAAGCAAAAAAGAAACAAATCAAAGCCGGCATCCAATGAAAAGAATGTACGGAATAAGCTAAGGAAGAAGCTACTATTACCGGACAAACAGATGCCGACAAAGTATGAGGTCTTGCCGCCAACAACCAAGCTTTGAATGAATTATTTTCACTATTTTCCATTTCCGAAGTCAAAGGTATGATAAAGAATCGTAACTTTGCATCACAAAACGAATGATATTATAAAAACATGAGCTATAAAGCTGAAAAAATAGTTCCCTTTTCCGACCAAGATACCAACAAAGGCAAACAAATTGAAACGATGTTCGACGAAATAGCCGAACAATACGACCGATTAAATAGTATTATGTCTTTCGGCTTGGATAAAAGATGGAGAAAAAAAGGCATCTTGAAAATTAAAGCGTTAAATCCTCAATCTATCTTGGATATTGCGACGGGAACGGGCGACCTCGCCCTTGAAGCTTATGATTTATTAAAACCTAAATCGGTTTTAGGCATAGACATTTCCGAAGACATGATGGACGTAGGCAGAAAAAAGGTTGCTGAAAAGGGATTGTCGGAGCAAATAAAATTCGAGTGGCAAGATTGCACCGATTTACAATTAGAAACCAACGCTTTCGATGCCGCGATTGTCGCTTTCGGCATTCGTAATTTCGAGAATTTGGATAAAGGATTGCAAAACATATTGCGAGTGCTCCGTTCCGGCGGACAATTGATGATATTAGAATTAGCTACTCCCGAGTATTTCCCGATGAAACAGCTTTATCCTTTTTACAGTCGTTATATCATTCCTGTTTTGGGGCGAATGTTTTCTAAGAATAAACAAGCCTATACCTATCTGCCCAAGTCGATTGTGGCTTTTCCTCAGAATGCGGAACTAAAATCCATTTTAGAAAAGAACGGTTTCAGTAAGGTGGAATATCAAAAACTATTTCCGGGTGTTTGCACCCTCTATGTAGCTACAAAATAAGAAATGAATACCATTTTTATCGTCCTTCCTATCCTTACCCTGTTGATGTTTCAGTTGGGAGTCGAACTGAATGTAAATGACTTCCGTTTATTCATCAAAAGACCTAAGCCGGTTGTCTTAGGATTGATAGGACAAATTATATTTTTACCCTTGTTAGCTTTTACATGGGCATATTTTTTTCGCTTAGATACCGTGTTCTTCATCGGACTTATGTTGATTGCTTGTTCTCCGGGCGGAAGTTCTTCCAATATCTTTTCCATGCTTGCCAAAGGAGACATTGCTCTTTCCGTAACATTAACCGCTTTGAGTAGCATCATTACTTTGTTTACCATTCCGATTATTATGTCGGCAGCGGTAAACTTCACCAATGAATTTTCCTCCGACATTATTCAACTTCCTATTGGTTCGTTGATCATTCAAAACATTCTCTTAATGCTTATTCCTATCTTATTAGGAATCTTGTTTAAGAAGAAATCTCCGGTCAAGGCAGAAAAGACAAAAACCTTCATTGGCAAGTTTGCTTTTCCTGCACTTATCATTCTAATTACAATTTTCTTTATTCAACATTACACCCATATTTCTCAATACATTGGTCAGTTAGGATTAGTTATCTTGTTACTTATTCTTTCCGCCCTACTTGGAGGATATTTATTATCTTGGATAGGCAAACTTAAAAAGAAAGAAAAACGAACCATTGTGATAGAAGTTGGAATGCAAAATGCTGCTCAAGCAATTGCCGTAGCTTCCAGTCCGTTTATCTTTAATAATGATATGATTGCGGTTCCTGCTATCATCTATGCCCTAATCATGAATATTGTTTTATTGGTCTATGTAACGATAATCAGGAAACAGTGAGCAGTTGTCAGAAAACTGATAACTAAAAAAAGGACATCTGATTTCCAGACACCCTTTTCTTATAATGAGGTTTTGTATATTAATATTTGATTTTCAAATCATTCAATACACTTTTTGCTCCTTCATGTTCAGGATCTATTTCTAACATTTTCTTATAGTATTCTCCCGCTAGAGCATTCTCTCTATTTACATAGTAATAAGAGCCAAAATAATTATATGCTTCTAGTAAATCCTTATCTCTTGAGCCATTTTCATTTTTAGCAATCAAATATGGAATAACCTCTTCATAATAAGGTCTAGCCACTCCATCCATTTTCGTATTATTACTTTGTACTAATTGACGAGAGTCGATAAAAGAATTGATACGAGCTTTATAAATATATCCCAAATAAGAATCCGGAGTACGTTCAATTACTTTATCAAAAGCTTTACTACCTGTTTCTATATATGATCTAAGAACAGTATCATCTTCATCATTAATATGTTTTGAAGCCATTATATAATTATCATAGCCATAATGATAATAATCTGTCGAAACAGGTTCTGCTTCCGGCAATGCAAAATATCTTTCAAAGGTTTCAATTGCTTTTGGATAATCTTTATTTTTCTCATAAGCAGAAGTAAGACCTTTCAAAATATCAGCTACTTTAGCATTAGGCATAGTCATTGCTTTTTCATAAGCAGCTAGAGATTCATCTCCTTGACCTAAGTCTGCATACACTTGTCCTAAAGTTGTATAGTCTAAAGCAATAAATTCAAATTCAGGATTCATGGATCCCTCTTCAAAAAATTTATTCATTGCGACTAATGATTCTTCCGCTCTTCCTAATTTAGCGTTATTATATCCTTTCAGACGCAACATGATAATATCACTAGGCTCTTGTTTCAATACATTATTGATTTGTTCCAATGACTTTTCATATTGATCTGTAAAATAAAGTAATTCTGCGTAATTCTTTTGTTGTCTGATTGGCACGCCCGGAATAGAAATAAATTTTTCGTAAGCATCAATAGCTGATTTATAATATCCTCTTTTATAGTTTATATCTCCAATCAAAGCATAAGCAGGAATATAATTGGGATCTATATTTACTAATTCATCTAATTTTCCCAAAGCTAACTCTTTATTCACTTCTGCATATCCTCTTGCAAACCACAAATAGGCTTCTTTTGCATTTTTATCAAAATAGATAGCATTTTCATATTTTCTAGCTGCTTCTCCCAAATCTCCTTCTTGTCGAAGTTTATTACCTTCAACAATATAAATACCGGGATATTTTTTATTTACTTTTTCTGCTTTCTTCAATGCGTTCTCAGCATCTTTATACATTTTATTATCTATGTATATCTCTGCTATAGAAGTATAAACAGAAGGATCTTTCTTCGCTAAGTCGCCTGCCTTTTTGAATTGAGCATCCGCTTCTTTAGGTTGTTTGTTTGCTATATCCAAACGTCCTTGTCCAATATAACTAAAAGGATAATTAGCATCTGTAGTTTCTGCTTTTTTATAATAATAAGCAGCAGAATCTTTTTTTCCTAATTCAAAATAAGTTTGTCCTAAATAATAATAAGCTTCTGCTTGAGATTCAGAACTTAGATTTTTTTGTTGAAGGAAAAAGAGTTTGGCAGCATCATATAGTTCTGCGCGATAAAGATCAATTCCTCTTTCATTTTGTTGAGCAAAAAGAGAAGTTGCCGAAAATAAAATTGCCACACAAGCAATCAATAGTTTTCTTAGGTTCATCATGTTGTTATTTTATTAGTTTAGTTAAAATGCTTTATTAACTATCCTTACGGATAATATATGAGTATCTTCAATAGGCAATAAACCGGATTGAAGAACAATCTTTTGTCCTCGTTCGCTCGTTAAGAAAGTCGTAAATCCGGAAGAAAGTCCTGAAGTAGGATCAGAAAGTAAAGCAAGAACCGGACGCCAATAAGGATAATCTTCCCTGTTTATATCTCCGGCATAAGGCAAAAAGCTATTTTCTTTAGTAGCAACAGCTTCTTTACTTATTCTTACCATATTAAGTTGCTTTCTGTATTTCTTTACTGTTGAACTATATTCGTCACTTAACACATTAGCTCCTACAATTCCAATAGAATTAGGAAGTTCAATTACTTTATCTAATACTTGTTGCGCATTATCCAAAGCATAAAGTTTCGCAGCTACTTGTCTTCCCGAAACAATGGAATCACTAACATAACGCAATACGCCGGAATCTTTATTATCAAAAATAATACGAATAGTATCTAATGGAGAAGCGGAATTAAGTTCTTTCCAACGTTTCACTTCTCCCAATAACATATCTTCAATGTTTTGGGTAGTAAGCAGAGTATCAGGATTTATTTTGTTTGTTACAAAAGCAATTCCATCAAAGGCGACAGAAAAGCCACGTATCTCTAAAGATTTAGTATCCAACAATTTTTTCTTTTCACTAGGATAAGCATCACGAGTAACAATAGCTAAACGAACAGAGTCTTCCACTAAAAGTCGGAGGGCTTCTTTTTCTGTTGTATAGATAGGTTGAATGATTGCATTTAATTGAGTAGTCGCTTCGAACACTTGTATTTCAGCATCAATTAAATTTTTGAAATTTTCGTCACAGGCAATCTTAATAAATCCCGAAGTATGAGTTTCTTCTCCTTCTCCCGGTCGCTTTTTACACGAAACTACGACTAATACAATTATAAGTAAGAATAAGACACGTTTCATTTCTA